>NZ_DLJI01000035.1:0-29693 GCF_002484185.1 Empedobacter sp. UBA7620
AGGCAGTGTTAATGCAGCTATCGCTGTGTCTTTTACATTTCCGAAATTAGTGTACAATAATAATAAAATCAAAACTAACGAAATGGGAACGACCATTGCTAATTGCTTTGCTGCGCGCTCTTTACTTTCGAATTCACCAGCCCATTCCATGTAATTTTCTTTCGGTAATTTAACTTCTTTGGCCACTACTTTCTTCGCTTCATCGATTGTACTTCCTAAATCACGACCTTCTATACTGAATCCTACACCGATATATCGACTATTTCCTTCTCGATAAATAAAAGCAGGTCCTGTTTGATAACCAATTGTAGCTATTTCCTGCAAAGGAACATTGTTCCCGTTACTTGTCGGAATCAAGATATTTCCAATTTTCTCAGGAGTATCTCTATAAGCTTCCTGAAAACGAAGAATAACATCAAACTGTCGATCATTTTCATAAAACTTAGTAGCTGCTTGTCCACCAATTGTCATTTCAATTACTGCCTGAACATCCGCTGTACTAATACCATATTTCGCCATTTTTGAATCACTCAACTCTATTCTAAGTTCAGGTAATCCAATATTTTTGTAAACATTGATATCCGTTATTCCATTTACTTTTTCGATAGATGACGCTACCTTATTTGCATATTTTTCTAAATCGTACAAATCATCACCAAAAATCTTAATAACTAATGAGCTTTTTACACCAGCGACATATTCTTCGACATTATCTTGAATTGGTTGCGAAAATCCAAATACAATTCCTGGATAATGATTCAGTTTATCTCGCATCTCTTGAATAATCTCTTCTTTTGAAACCTTGCGCTTCCAATCTTTTTTATCTTTTAATTGAATATTAAATTCAATATTAAAGAATCCTGTTGGATCTGTTCCATCATTTGGACGACCTGTTTGTGTTAAAATAAAATCAATTTCATCACAATCTTTCTGCATCAACTCTTTCATCTCTTTTGTTAATCGAGTTGATTCTTGTAAATTGACACTATTTGGTAAAGTTGCACGAATGTAAATTGCTCCTTCATTCAATTTTGGAAGAAATTCTGATCCATAATGCGAGAACTTAAACAAACAAAGAGCTAAAATTCCTAAAAAGATTCCTATTGTTGCTTTTTTATAACGAAATGCGGTTTCATATAATCCGAAAATAGTTTTCTGAAAAAATCGAGTAATAAAGTTCTCTTTCTCCTCCATATTTTTCTTAAAAAGCAACTTACACATTGCAGGAACATAAGTTAGACTTAATATTAAAGATCCTAATAATGCGTATCCTAATGTAAATGCTAAAGGAGAGAACATTTTACCTTCCACTTTTTGGAATGAAAATATCGGTAATAAAGCAACAATAAGAATAAGTAAAGCAAAGAAAATATAAGAAGCTACACTTCCTGCGCTTTTCTTTATAACGCCCATTTTACTCATTTTCGCGAAACGTTCTGCTCCTACTTTATGTTGCATGGTTGCTAAAGCAACAAAAACTGTTTCCACAATTACCAAAGTTCCTTCTAATAATAATCCAAAATCCAATGAACCCATTGAAATTAAATTCGCTGGTAATCCTTGTATTTTCAACATAATAATTGCGAATAAAAAGGAAAGCGGAATAACCGAAGCTACAATAAATGTTGATTTCCAATTATATAAAAAAACAAAAACAATTAATGAAACTAATAAAATACCTTCAATAATATTTTTAGAAACCGTATGTACTGTATTATCCACCAATTTGGTACGATCTACAACTGTTTCAATTTTCACATTATCTGGTAAAGTTCTTGTGTTTAATTCTTCAATCTTCGCTTTCAGATTTCCAATGACTTCGGATGGATTTTCACCACGTAACATCACTACAATTCCTTCAACCATGTCATCATTTTCATTATAACCAACTTGCCCTAATCTAGGTTTATTTGAAACAACAACATCTGCTACATTTTTGATCAAAATTGGTGTAGAACCATTTAGTTTCACCGTGATATTCCCAATATCTTCTATCTTATCCAACAAACCTACCCCACGAACCACATAAGCTTGATCTCCTTGTTGAATAACATCTCCACCAACATTTATATTTGATTTAGAGACCGCTTCATAAACATCTAAAGGCGATAAATCATAATTCTTTAATTCGGTTGGATTAATTTTAATTTCATACGTTTTTTCTTCACCACCAAAACTTACGACATCTGCAACTCCTGATACAGAAAGCAATTCACGCTCAATTACCCAATCTTGTATCGCTGTAACTTCCTTGATAGGTAAATCACTTTTGATCACATAACGAAAAATCTCTCCCGTAGCACCAGAAGGTGGTTCAATATCTGCATCGGCTCCTTCTGGTAAATCGACTCCACTTAATTTATTAGACACATATTGTTGTGCATAAAAATCATCTACACCATCCTCAAACTGAACCGTTACAACAGATAACCCGAAAAGAGAAATAGAACGAATATTTGATTTATGCGGAATACTATTCATTACTTTTGAAACTGGTAAAGTCACCAATTTTTCCATTTCCTCAGCACTTCTTCCTGGCCATTGTGTTATGATACGAGCTCTAGTATTCGTTACATCTGGAAATGCTTCTATTGGTGTATGTTTTAAAGAAAATATACCTGCAAAGAGTAATGCAAATACAGCAAATAAAACAAAGGTTGTATTTCGTAACGAAAAAGTTACGACTGATTGTACTAACTTTTTCATTTATTATTTATTTAATTCCTCAAATATCATTAGGGCGTTTCGAGAAATAACTTTCTCATTTGGGGCAAACTTTTCGCTAACAAATGTGTATTGCTCATTCTGACCAATCGTCGTAATTTTTCGGATTTCCATTGTACAATCATTTTTATATACCACCACATATTCCTTGTTGTTCTCAAAAACTTTGGCTTTGTTTGGTATTGCAAATGCATTTCCAACAATATTTTGTTTATCGATAATAATATCTGCACTCAAACCTGGCATCAAGTTCAAATCTTGATTTTCCAACACAACACGCGCTTTCAACACGTGTTCATTTTCATCAAACACATTGTATATTTTATCAATTTTTCCAACATAAATTCGATCAGGATACGCCATAGATTTCACTTTTACAGCATCACCTTTTTTTACATATTGCAGATTATTTGCGTAAATATTTACCATTACCCAAACCTGTTTTAGATTTGAAATAGAGAAAAGATTTTCATCTGAATCAGAAGTAATAGATTGACCAACGCTCATGTTTTTCTGAACGATATAACCATTTTTAGGTGATAAAATCTGGAATTGACCATTGCCAACTGCACGATACATCTTCAAAGTAGCATTGATTTTATCAATCTCAATTTGCGCTGATTGTAATTCGTGTTCTGCTTCAGTAACTTCGGGTTGAGAAGCCATTCCATCATTCAATAATTCTTTTTTCGACTTGATTTGTTTTCGAATCAAATCCATTTGATTTTGATGATAACGCTTTTGTTGCACCAAATCCAGTACTTCGTTCGATTTTACAACTGCCAAAACTTGACCTTGACGCACATAATCGCCTAATTCAAAGTTCACTTTATCTACCACTCCTTGTAGCAAACTTTTAAAGCCAACTAAATCATTTTCGTTATATTCAATTTTTCCTGACAAGGTTAATTGTTCGTGAATTGGTTGCTGCAAAACTGGTACAATTTCGGTTGACTTTTTCAATTGCTCGTTCAAACAAAATTTGTTTTCTTTTACCACTTCTTTCTCGGTTTCTTGCTTGTTACAACTACTTAAAACCAAAGTAAAAGCAGCTAAAAAATAAAAAGTTTTTTTCATCATTTTATAAATCTTGTCCAACGATATAATTTAGTTCTTCGAATGTGTTTTGATAATTTTCCAATAAATCCAAATAAGCTTTTTGAGATTCGCGATAAGCCTGCGTAAAATCAATAAATTCTAATAAAGTGATTTGTTTATTTTGGAGATGTTTTTTATAATTGTCAATCATAGTTAATTGCTCTTGATTGTTCAATTTTTTCCATTGAATAAGTGCTTTATCCAATTGACTAATTTGATTTTGAAGTCGATCAATCGAAATATCTAATTCAGAATTCAAGGCATTTTTGGTGATTTGTTGTTGATTCAGTACAATTTCAGAAGCTTTGATGTTTCCTTTATTCGTATTAAAAATCGGTAAATCAATGCTTACTCCAACACCAACAAAATCGCGCATAATATTTCCACCTCGATCATAATTTACTTGAAAAGCCAAATCTGGTGTACGTTGTGCTTTTTCTAAAATCAATTGTTTTTCAGCTAAATTGATTTCATTCTCTTGTTTTTTTAACGCTATATTTTGCTCTTTCGCTAATTGTTTAGCATTAAATGGAATTGATTTGGAGTGAGAATTGAATCTTGAAAAATCGATTTCATTTACATTTAAATCTGAGTTTTGCGTTAACAATCGAAGTTTATTGATGTATTCAATTTCTTGATTTTCTAGCTCAATTTGATCTTTTTGTAAACCAATTAATTCGGTTTGAAGTCTGTAAAAATCTGCTTTTGGAACATTTTTTAAATCTGCTTGTCGCTGATATTGCGTCATCATTTGTTCAAACAAATCAACGCTATTTTGCAATTCTTTCTTTTCAGATTGAATACGCGCCAACGAAAAATATGTTTGTCTTAATTCCTTTTTCAGCTCACGCAACAATTCCTCATACTCAAAAAGTGCCGAATTCTTCTCTAATTCTTTAATCGCAACACGCTTTTTTCGTTTACCAGCGGTTTCAATTAATTGCTCTAATTCGACAGAAATTTGTTGATTTTTCCCGTATTTACCGAATAAATAAGGCTGTTCTTCTACATTATAAGTTTTCCAAAGATTAACCTCAGAAATACTCAACGTTGGATTTTGCCATAATTTCTCCTGAATAATTTCAGCATCAATTCTGTCTACATTGAATTTATTCGCAATAAGCGCATAATTTTTTTGTAAAAACGCGGCTTCTAAATTGTCCAACGTTACATTCTGCGCCTGTGTTTGTATCGCAAGAACAATTGGAATTACTGTATAATAGATCTTCTTCACTTCTACTCTTTTTGAAAATTCAAAAGTAAAAGTGTAAGATTAAGGTGAGTTTTAAGTTAGATTAAAAGTAGATTAGAAAATGAGTTTAACAATCGTTCCTTTAGGTTTATTCGGAACAATTTCTATATCAATTTGATGAAGTGTAAGAATAATATTCGCCATCGAAAGCCCAATACCTTTTCCTTGAAAATCTTGCGTGTTTTTTCCTCGAAAAAAGTTTTGTTTAATTTGTTTGATATCAGTTTCTAAAATACCAATTCCTAAATCGGAAATATGAATTTGCAAACGATGATTAATTTCTAAAAACTGTACTAAAATCGGTTGATTGTTCGAATATTTTATTGCATTACTTACTAAATTATTCAACGCAACTTCTAGTAATTTTTCGTTTCCTTGAATGGTTAACAATTGATTATTTTCGACTTGTAAATCCACATTTATACGTGTTTGATGATACAAAATAGCATTTTCAATCACTTGCCAAACTACTTCATCAATTCGAATTTGATTAAATTCAAAACTCGTTTTTGCACCCGAAAGCAACATCATTTGGTCTAACGTTTCTTGCAAATCATTGGTATATTGTTTCAGTTGTACAATCACGTTTTCGTATTCTTCGAGCGTTCTTTTTTTATGATTCGTTACTTCTAAAGTTCCTAATAATGCAGTAATTGGCGTTCGTAATTCGTGCGAAACATAATCGATAAAATTCTTTTGTACATTAAAAGTTTGCGCCATTCGATCAATAAAATGATTGTAGGTTTTGATTAAATCCTCAATCTCTGCATACGACTTATTGAGCTTTAAAGGTTCAGTAAAATTCTTCGCATCACGCTCTTTTATTTGTTCAATAATTTTTGTAATCGGCTCATAAGCAATCACTCCTAAAAAATTAGAAAATAGATAAATAAAGATCAACCCAACCAATGAAACCGAAATCAAAATTTGAAGTAACGATTCCATTTGTTCATTAAATTCTTGTTTAGATTCACGCGTGATTACCACAAAATCACCTTCGTTATCATGATAAAAAATTCCGTTATAAAAGAAATCTTTACTTGTAAAAAAATCGGATTTATTGGCACGAATACTTTCTATAAAATTGGTTGAAATATCATTGTTTGAAGACATATTTCCATTGTACTTTTTGTTGTTATGATCAACAATTAAAATATTTTTTCGAGAAATCGTCTTCTCTAATTGACTTTTGATATTATTATGTTCTAAAACAGGTAATTCGTCCTTTTCTAAATAATAAATAGAAGCCAAAAGTGTCTTATTCTGCAATGACTTGATCTCTTTTTTCTCCATTTCGGTATAAAAAGAAAAGTAAATAATTGTAGAAACAATCAGAATAATGATACTGAAAATAACGACTGAATAAAGCGCTAATCGGTGTTTTAATTTCATAATTTAGGCTTTAAACATATAACCAACGCCTTTTACCGTGTGAATATATTTCGTCCCGTTTTTCTCGATTTTGTTGCGCAAATACGAAATGTAAACATCCACTACATTTGTGTGATTATCGAATGTTATTCCCCAAACGGCGTTTAAAATTTGGATACGAGTAACGGTTTTATCTATATTTTCGATTAAATAATTCAACAACTTAAATTCACGAGGAGAAAGTTCTGTTTCTTCTTTATTGACAAAAACTTTATATTGATCCAAATCGATTTCTAAGTCATCAAAAATCAATTTATTTTCAGGAACTTCTTGCGAACGAAACTGATTTCGACGCGTTAAAGCCTTGATGCGCGATAATAATTCGTCGAAATGAAACGGTTTTGTAATGTAATCATCTGCGCCATAATCCAAAGCCGAAACTTTATTTTGAACCGTATTCAACGCACTTAACATCAAAATTGGAGTGAATATTTTTTTGTAACGAAGTGTTTGCACAAGCTGAATCCCATCCATTTTTGGTAACATAATATCGCAAATAATCAAATCAAACTGAATCGTAAGAAATTCATCTAAAACCGTTTCGGCATCTTTACAAAGCGTAACCAAATGTCCATTTTCTTCTAATCCTTTGATTAAAAAATCGCTAATTCGCTTATCATCTTCGATTACTAAAATTTGCATACACTTTCCATTTTTTCAAAATTAATGAAATTGATTAAGACAAAATGAATTTAAAATATTTTCTAATTGTTTTTTAATTTAAAAAGCTCAACCAATGGTTGAGCTTTGTTTTTATTGTTTAAATCGTTCAAATTGATGCCAATATTTATCTATTGTGAATTGAGATTGAAATCTCGAAGCGACTACAAATTTTAATTATAAATACGTCAAAATATTTCCTCTGGTTTTCAACCAACCTGTGATACTATATCTTGGTCGATGGACGGTTTTTACTTCGTGAGGAATAGTTTTGCTATCAAAAACAGCCAGACGACCAGCAAGAGGTAAAATATCTAATTCTTTTTCTACCTTATTTTCATCTGACAAATACAAAGTCAATTGTCCGCCAAATTCATCTTTCCATTCTTCATCATTCAAATACAACACAATAGAAAGTGTGCGTCTATCATCATTCTTGAAAGCATCAACGTGTTTTTGATAAAATGTCCCTTCGGGATAAATGGCGTAATGAAATTCACTTTCCTCAATGCCCATATAGCATGTTAAATTTAGATATTCTATAAAATCATTGATTTTTGAGAAAAAAATTTCTTCTGTTTCTGTTTTATTTTCTTCATCAATCCATCTGATTTTATCGCCTCTGATTGATTTTACAATTTGTTCGTTAACCGAACTTCCAACGGCTGCTTGATGAAAATCTTTTTTATTTTCTTTTCGAATTATTGCTTCGCGAAGTTGCTTTGTTTCCTCTGTTGAGAAAAAAAAGTCTGAAATAGAGTATTTTTGATTTGATAAGTCATCAATAATCTTTTCATAAATTGGGTTTAATGTAATATTACTCATTCATTATTATGAAAACTTCAGTAAAAGTATATTTTATTACGAAAAACATAATCATATTTTTGAGTTTTTTTTCAAAAAAAAGAACAGAAAAAATCTGTCCTCAAAAAATAGTTTTAATTATCAATTACTTAAACCAGTCAACTTTATTCAACTGATAAATAAAATTTAACTTTGGCTCTTCTCCAAAATATTCAATTTGTTCTTCTTTCACTTTTTTACAACCCAATCGCTCCACTGCTATTTGCGAACGTATATTATCAGCGCCAACATGCAAATAAATTTTGTCAACAAACTGAAAAATATAATCAAACATCAATTTCTTAACGGACGGATTAAAACTTTTTCCCCAACAATTCGTCGAATAAAACGTATAACCAACCAAAATAGACGAATCTTGCTCATCATAATCGTAAAAACGAGAACTACCAACAACTTTATTTGTCTGTTTATCAATAATCTTGAAAGCTCCTTTACTTTGAATTGCACCTTCGAAAAAATTCATAAAAACATCTCTTTTCCAACGATTTTTGTTAGGATGTTGTTCCCAAACTTTCGGATCGGAAGCAGCTAAATATAAGGCTTCAAAATCATTATCGTTGAGTGGTTGGAGCACTACCAAATCATTTTCTAAATTGGGCTGAATATTTATCATTTGTTTCATTTAATACAATACTAATTTACATTTTTCTTATACCATATTCATTAAAAATGATAATTAATTCATTGAAATTTCCAAGTAAATTTTCTTAAAATGAAATCAAATAGCTAACTTTAGTCTAACTAAAAACCAATAAAATTATGACTCAAAAAACAATTGGACTTTTTATAGGAAGTCTACGAAAGGAGGCAAATTCTAGAAAGATTGCTAAGAACTTAATTAAAATGACACCCGAAGGATATTCCTTTAAAGTTATTGAGATTGGACAATTAGAACTCTATAACCAAGATTTTGATGATCATAATCAAGTTCCTGATTCTTACACAGCTTTTCGTAAAGAGGTTTCTGAATTGGATGGCCTAATTTTTATCACACCAGAATATAATCGATCTATGCCAGCGGTTCTAAAAAATGCTTTAGATGTTGCTTCTCGTCCTTTCGGAAAAAATGTTTGGAACAACAAACCTGGTGCTGTTATTAGTAGTTCTACTGGTGCTATAGGTGGTTTTGGAGCGAATCATCATTTGAGACAATCCTTAACCTTTTTGAATATTCCAACCATGCAACAACCCGAAATCTATTTAGGACAATTGAAACCAGATGTGTTTGATGAAAATGGATATTTTAATAACGAAAAAACAACAAGTTTCATTCAGAATTTTGTAGATGCTTATGTAAAATGGTTTGAACAACTAACAAAATAAATCTTGAATTTTATTGATTATTATTATACGACTAACTAACTTCACAGAAAAAATATGTTTTTAAATTTTGAAGATAAAGCCAGTCTTATTTCTAAACTAAAAAGTTTAAAAGTAGATCAACAGCCAGAATGGGGAATTATGACACCTCAACATATGGTTGAACATTTGATTGTAACCACTAAAATTTCAAATGGAGGTTTAACAGTACCTTGTCGAATTCCTGTAGAGCAAATTCCTCAATACAAATCATTTTTACTAGAATCTGATCATGAAATGCAAAAAGGGATAAAAGCAAACGGAATGGATGGTTTGCTGGATTTACGTTACCCTTCTTTAGAAGCTTCAATAGAAAAATTAGAACAAGAAATTGATAAATTCCATTCTTATTTTACAGAAAATCCTGATGCTAAAATTGTCAATCCAGTTTTAAATGATATTGGATACGAAGATTGGAAAACATTTCATAAAAAACACTTTACACATCATTTCAAACAGTTTGGGTTGATCTAAAAAATACAATAAACAAAAAAGCTTTCTCAGTTCTGAGAAAGCTTTTTTGTTATTCATATAATTTCGTTGCAAAATCCTTCATCGGATTTCTAACTTTTTTCATTGGTGCTAACCAATCTTCACTGTCTCGGTATCCCAAAGGAAGCATCAAAACACTTCGCATTCCTTTTTCTTTCAAATCAAGCAAATCATCCAATTCAGCATTATCAAAACCTTCCATTGGCGTGCTATCAATTTTCAATTCTGCAGCTTGAGCAAGAGCAAAACCTAATCCAATGTATGCTTGACGAGCAGTATGCGCAAAATTTTCTTCAGAAGTTTGAGGCAAATAAATTCCTTTCAATTTATCCGTATATGAACCAAAACGACCTCTTGGCAAATCTCTCTCATCCGTTGTATAATCATAGATTGCATCAATACGATCTTCTGTATAACGATCCCAAGCCACGAAAACCAATAAATGCGAACAATCTACAATCGCTTGCTGATCATAGGCAATTGAAACAATTTTCTGCTGTAATTCTTTGTTCTTTATAACCAAAATTCTGAACTGTTGCAAACCTGATGAAGTTGGCGCTAAACGAGCGGCTTCAACAATTTTTTTAACGTCTTCTTCTTCAACAATCAAAGACGGATCATATTTTTTTGTGGCGTAACGCCATTTCAAATCATCTATTAAAGACATAATTACTTATTTAAAATCTTTCTAAAAATACATCAAAAAAGTAATCGATCGACCAAAAAATATGCTAAAATTTATGTTATTTATCTTGTTTCCATTCCAAAAAATAACTTCCAGTTGCATTCGTAGAACTCCAACGAACTTGATAATCACCTTTTGCTAAATCAACTGTAAAATTTTCTTCTTTCGAATTTGTAAGTTGACGATTAAACACAACCTCATTATTTTGATCTACAATTTCAAAATTCATTTCGCCTTCTAATTTGATATTCGAATGAAAATTAGCAGTTAAGCTTTTCGAAATATTTAACTTGATATAACTCGTTCCAGAAGCATCTTCAAACTTCGCTTTTGTCCAATTATCGCCATTCGAATTAGACCATTTCGAATCTCCAACTCCTTTGTCAAAAAAAGTTCCTTGTGATTTGATATTTGGATTATCCACTTTTCTATAAAAATTATTCGAGTCAACATCTGCATTAACTTTTACTGTAATACATGATTGTAACGAAATCATTGCGATAATAAATGCTATTTTTTTCATATTAGTTTCTCTTTTACTAAATAGATGCAGCATTTTGAAAAAAGTTACAGCAAACAAATATTTTTAAATCATTTTTGATATGCGTAACTTTCGCAAAATATTCTGATGAACGATACTACAGCTCAATTTTTGCAAGAAAACTTTACTCAAAAAGCAATTGAAAGTTTAACTCAACTTTCGGGAGGAGGTTCGGCTCGAGTTTATTCGAGATTTTTTGATCAAAATCAATCGTATATTTTAGCGGAAAGCTCTAATATCGAAGAAAATAAAGTGTTTATTCAGTTTTCATTAGATTTAAAAAAAGTTATCAATAATATTCCAGAAATTATTTCAGTTTCAGATAATTTTACAACCTATGTTCAAACAGATTTAGGCGACGAAACTTTGATGAATATTGTATTGAATGATTTCGAGAAAGCAAAACCTTATTATTTTAAGACTTTAGAAAAATTAGCAATTGCTCAAATTCAAGGTGGAACTAAAATCAATTTTAATCATACTTTTTCATATCCTAAATTAGATAAAACATTAATTTTGAGAGATTTATTTCAGTTTAATTTTTATTTTTTAGATGTCTTAGGAATTGATTACAATGCAGGAAAATTAATCAAAGATTTTGATCGTTTTGCGTCTCAATTTGATAAACTTTCGCCACAAGGTTTTGTGTTCAGAGATTTCCAAACGCGCAACATTATGATTCATCAAAATGAACCTTATTTTATCGATTATCAAGGTGGTTTGTATGGACCTGTTGTCTATGATTTGGTTTCGTTAATTTGGCAAGCAAAAGCCAATTTACCATTTGAATTTAAAAAAGAATTGTACGAATTTTATTACCAAGAATTAAACAAACAAATTCCGACTATAGTTCCGATAGATTTTCGTCAATCGTACGAATATTGTGTAGTTGCTCGACTTTTACAAGTTTTAGGAACCTATGGGTTGAGAGGAATTATTGAACGAAAAAAACACTTTTTAGAAAGTATTTCGTTTGGACTTAAAAACTTAGAATCAATAATCGATTATCCTATATTACAAAATTATCCAGAATTAAAACATATTATAAAAATCCTTGTTCTTCCAGAAACGTTAGAACGCATAAATCATAAAATAAATGGCTAAATTAAATATCAACGTTCGTAGTTTTTCATACAAAAAAGGAATTCCAACCGATCCTACTGGAAATGGTGGAGGTTTTGTTTTTGATTGTCGCGGAATCTTAAATCCAGGGCGTATCAAGGAATATAAAACGCAAACAGGGCGCGACGAAGACGTTAAAAAATACTTGGAAACAGAAACTAATATTGCAGTTTTTTTAGAAGGTGTTTTTCAAATTATTGACATTTCAATTGAAGATTATTTGCAACGTGATTTTGAGAATTTAGAAATCAATTTTGGTTGTACAGGCGGGCAACATCGTTCGGTTTATTCTGCTGATGCGACTGCAAAACATATTCAAGAGAAATTTCCAGAAGCGCAAGTTACGTTACATCATGTTGTGCAAGAAGAAAAAAATTGGATAAACGAGGCGTATTAATATGAAAGCAATGATTTTTGCAGCGGGTCTTGGGACTCGTTTAAAACCATTTACTGATAATCATCCCAAAGCTTTAGCCGTTGTAAATGGAAAACCTCTTTTGCAACGAAATATAGAATATTTGAAATCTTTTGGCATTGAAGAAATTGTGATTAATGTTCATCATTTTGCAGATCAAATCATTGAATTTTTAGAAGAAAATAATTATTTCGGAATTGAGATTACTATTTCTGATGAAACGGATCAAGTTCTTGAAACTGGTGGTGGTTTGGTGAAAGCAAAAGCTAATTTTGAGGAAGATTTTTTGGTGATGAATGTTGATATTTTAACAGATCTAAATCTTGCTGATTTTATCAAAGCACATCAAGAAAATAAAGCATTGGTAACATTGGCAGTTTCGGATAGAAATTCGTCTCGCAAACTATTTTTTAATAAACAAAATGAATTGAAAGGTTGGCGAAATCTGAAAACCGAAGAAGAAATAAAAGCTGTAGATTCCTTAGACAATTGCAAAGATTTGGCTTTTAGCGGAATTCATGTTATTTCTCCTTCTCTTTTTGATAAAATTACGGAGAAAGGTAAATTTTCGATCATGAAAGTCTATATGGATTTAATGCAAACTGAATCAATTCTTGGTTTTGATCATTCTGGCGGAATTTTAATAGACGTTGGTCGACCAGAAAGTGTATTAGAAGCGGAAAACTATTTTCAATAAATCTAAAACTCAATTCGCTGAATTGAGTTTTTTTTATGCAAAAAGTTTATATATCTTAGACCGAATGAAATACATCAATTATTTTGTCTATTTAACTATTGTTGCAGTGATAATTCTCTCTTCAATAATTTACTTTTCTTTCAAAACTAAAGTGGGAAGAATAGATAAAAAAGAAATCATCGATAAAGGAACTTCATTTGAGCCTTGTTCTTCTACAATTTATCAATATTATGGCTCTGGTGCAGGTTATAGAACAGAACGTTATGGCATTCGTAAAGTAATTTCTGAACCAATTCATCAATTAAATTTCCCTAATTTTTCTGGGCTTATAGTTGTACGATTTGTAATTAATTGTAAATATGAAATTGGTTATTTCAGAATTAAAGCAGTTGACCAAGATTATAAAAAGGTTGAAATTTCTGATGATTTGCAAAAGAAAATTGTTGCTATTGTTCAGCAATTAAATGATTGGAACGGAAAAAATGTAGATTCGTATTATCAAATTCAAATAAAGTTAAAGAATGGAAAAGTTGAAGACATTTTTTAAGTCAAAAACGTGGCGAATTATTTGGGGATCATTGAAATTATTTATTTCTATTCCAATCTTTTGTATAAGTGTTTTTACTATATATCAATTCTTATTTTCTTCTAACAATAAATTGTTTGTATTTGCTGGTGATACACAAGGCTCTTATTATTCTGATTTTATGTTTGATCGTTTATTAAAATCAGAACCTAAGAATTCTAAATTTTGGTGGGAATCTTCAGTTGCTTATAATAAAAATGGAGATTTTGAAGAAGGAATGCGTCGTTTAAATAAGGCAAATTCTTTAAACGCTACAGATCATTTAGGTTATACGGGTTGGATTAAATATACAAAACTAAAAGATTACGAAAATGCCTTAAAAGATTTTCATCGATTAGATAAAATGTCTAACATAGTGGAATATCCTTGGGGCGAGAATATTTATTTTCAAATGGGAATTTGTTATCAAGGTTTAGGAGATTATGATTCGGCAATAGTTTATTATGATAAATTTATTGCATCCGAAAAAAATCCTAATAATATCTATCCAAGAATGTATACTTATCGTGGAAAAATTGAAGCTGATCGAAAAAATTATTCAAAAGCTTTAGATTTTTACAATAAAACAATCGGTTTGGATAAAAATATTGCGGAAGCCTATTATTATAAAGCCGAAACGTACCGACTTACTAATCAAAAAGATTCAGCTAAAGTAAATTATAATAAAAGTTTAGATTTAATCAGAAATAATTATAAAAATCAAGATGCTTATGATGAAGTGTTTTTAGAAATTTATGATACAGAAATTCATGATAAATTGAAGAAATTGTAAATGTAATTATTCAAAAAAAAAACATTTTTTAGATTTCTCGACTTCGCTCGAAAAGACATTTTTCCGAATTTATTTTTAAAATCAATAAAACTCTCCATCTACATAAAACCATTTGCCATTCTCTTGCACAAATGTAGAAAGCTCGTCATGTTCGTAGATTTCACCTTGTTTGTCTTGGTAATAAGCTCTAAATCGAACTTTAATAGCTTTTGCAAAAACAATTTCTAACTTCAACCATTTATTCGATTTTGCCCAATTTTCAATATCGCTAAAATCATTATTTTTTTGTGTAGAAGAATGTGTTGTATCAACTAAATATTCAGGCAAAACCATTGCAAAAGCAGCGTAACGAGAACGCATCAACTCTTCGGGAGTTTTTGGCAATTCTTTATTCAAATGAAAAGGTTCGCAACAATTTTTATATTCTTTTCCAGAACAACAAGGACAATTCATTTTATTCTTTATTTTTTGCAAAGATACTGTTTACTTGTCTTTGTGGTAATGATAATGATCCTGAATCACCACTTGAATAAAATCAATATTCCCTAAACCATCACTTTTCACTTCCATTATTTCCTCCAGTTTTCGCGTTAATTTTAGTAGAATATCATAATTATTATTGTGTAAAGCAGACGTAAAATTTTCTTTTACAATATTAATATCACGATCAGACAAGCGATAAACTTCCGGAAAACGAATTTTATAAGTTTCAGAAACTTCAGCAAAAATGGTTTGCGATAAATCTAATTTCGGATTCAAATCAATCAAACATGTATTTGCCACAATATCACCTAAACGTTGACCATTTTTATTAATAATCATTGTAATCAACGCAATAAGTCCAGTAAATAAAAACAATTCTACAATACCAATCACCCAACGTAAGAAATAATCGAAATTATTGGCGCGGTTTCCATCCATTCGTATTACACGAATCTTCATGATCCATTTTCCAACAGTTTGCCCTTTCATCAAAATCTCTAAAATCAACGGATAAAGTAAAAATATAAAACCTATTATACTATAAATACCCATTCGAAACCATTCGTCTCTATTCGGAATAAACTCCGAAAAATAAGACATGCCGTAAACTAATACGATCCGGATAATCATATCAATAATATAAGCCAGTAAACGTTTTCCGAGTGGCGCAATATTATAAGCAATTTGCACGTTTTGTGGTGTATTGACTAAAAGTTTATTCATATATTTGGTTCACTAACAACTACTCTACTATGAGAGAAGCGCATTTTATTGATAAAAATAAGGCGAAATGGTCTGATATTGAACATAATTTGAAAAATAAAATTGATGTTCATCCAGATATTTTAGCAAAAAACTACATCGAAATTACAAATGATTTGGCGTTTGCTCAAACTTATTACCCAAAAAGTAAGACAAAAGATTATTTGAACGAGTTAGCTTTATTTGCGCATCAGTCAATTTACAAAGATCAAAGAACTTCTGGAAATCAATTTGTACAGTTTTTCAAAGAAGATGTGCCAAATGTAGTCTACAAAAATCACAAAATGTTGTTATATTCATTCCTGATTTTTGCTTTAGCGGTTTTAATTGGCGTTTTATCATCGCATTTCGATCCAGATTTTACACGATTAATTTTAGGAAATCAATATGTAGACGAAACGTTAATGAACATCAAAAAAGGTGATCCTGCAGCAATTTACAAATCAGGAAGCCAGACAGGAAGTTCATTAGCGATTACAATCAATAATATTCGAGTTGCTTTTTTGGCTTTTACATTGGGCTTATTTTTTAGCATTGGATCAGGATATATTCTATTTTCGAACGGGATTATGTTAGGTGCATTCCATTATATGTTTTTCAAAGAAGGTGTTTTGGGAAAGGCGATGTCAGCAATTTGGATGCATGGAACAATTGAAATTTCGGTGATTATTATTGCAGGAGCTTGCGGTTTGATGTTAGGAAATGGCTTTATGTTCCCGAAAACTTTATCGCGAAAAAAATCACTCATAATCAAAGCAAAAGAAGCAGTAATGATTTTATTAAGCACTGTTCCAATGTTTATTATAGCTGGATTTATCGAAGGTTTTATTACGCGTTTATATGATGTAAATATTGTATTGAGTTTATCGGTTATAATCCTTTCATTAATCTTAATTGTTTGGTATTATATCATTTATCCGATTCAAAAAAATAGACAAAAAACTTTTTCATTCAATCAAACTTTAAAATCGAATGAAACAATTTAGACTATTTTTTACATTTACATTATTATTGATTCAATTCGTTGTTTTTGCACAAGAAAAAACAGCAGAATTTAAAGCATTCAAAGAAAAATATGCTGGAAAAGAATTTAATTACGAAGATGTTCCAAAACCTAAAAAAGAATTCGAACCAGGCTTTTTCTCAAAACTAATCGAAGGTATTTTTAGATTTCTTTCTTATTTACCTTGGGAAATCATTTTCTATTTTGTGATTGGATTATTTTTAATTTTTCTTGCCACACGTATTTACAAAAATGGTGGAATTCTTAAACGAAATTCGAAAAAATTATATGATGAATCTGACTTTGATTTTATCGAAGAAAATTTGGCAGAAGTTAATTTGAATTCATTAATCAATAAAGCAGAAACAGAACAAAATTTTGCTTTAGCAATTCGTTATTTGCATTATCAAAATCTACAAAATTTAGATAAAAAAGGTTGGATTGAATGGGATCCGAAGAAAACAAATCAGCAATTTATCAATCAAATAAAAGACGAAAAATCAAAAATTTTATTCAATCAAAACACTAAAATTTTTAATCAAGTTTGGTTTGGAGAATTTAAAATTGATGAAAATAAATACCACGAATTCAAGACAAATTTCAATCAGTTTAATCAATATTTAGCCTCATGAAAAAGAAATTAGGTATTCTATTAGGCGCGGTTTTATTGGTCGGAATTTTTGTATTTTCTTTCTCAAAACTTCGTTATAAACTTCCTAAATCATGGGATGTTAGCCTTTATCAAAATAGTAAAGATCCTTACGGATTATTTATTATGCACGAAGAACTTGGGAATTTATCCAATGGAAAAATGAAAGATTTGGAAAAACTTTCTGAATTAAAAATTGATCCTAAAAAAGCAAAAGATTATGCAGTTGTTGTGCTTGGTTCTGAGATTTATTTTGATACAGTTTCTAAAAATTTATTGAGCAAAATTGCCGAAAATGGTGGAATTGTAATGATTGCAGATTATTATGACAATTTTGGTGATGATACAAATGGAAAAGAAGACATTAACGACGAAACGTATTCTACAGATACTCCAACCACTGATTCTACGGAATCTGAAGAGAATATGTTGTACAATCAGACTATAAATATTAATGATAATTTCGAGCTTAGAACAAATAAATCTTTTAAAATAAAGAAGAAAAAAGAAATCGAACATCACTATTTTAGCGAGATCACAAGTGATTCTGAAATTCTTGGAACAATTACTTATAAAGATAAAGCTTATCCAAATTATTTAAAAATCAAACCAAAAGATTATAAAGGTTATTATTTGTATCACGCAGAACCGCTTTATTTTACGAATTATTATTTATTAAATGAAGAAAGTTATTTCTATGCTAAATCAGTTTTAGAACCATTAAAAGGGAAAACTATTTTTTGGTACAATAGCTCGAAAACTTATGCAGGAAGTTCGTCAATGATGCGTTTCATAATGGGAGAACCAGCTCTAAAAGCTGCTTGGATAACGCTATTGGTTTTACTTTTCTTCTTTTTAATTTTTAGAAGTAAACGCGAACAACGCATCATTCCAATTTATACCAAAGAAGAAAATCATACCGTCGAATTTGCCAAAACAATTTCTTCTTTATACCAAGAAAATGGCGAAGTAAAAGACATTGTTTCAAAGAAAATCGATTATTTTTTATACAAATTGAGAAAAACATTTTTAATCGAAACAGACGATATTACGAATAAACAATTCATTGAAATTGTTGCGCAAAAAGCAAATTTGAGCCAAGAAGAATGTCTTGAAAAATTCACGATTCTTAAAAATATTTATCAAAAAAATCAACCAAATGAACACGATTTGAAAACTGTGTATCAAATCATCGAAAACTATAAACAAAAAGCAAATATCTAATGAGCGAAAATACATATCAACCATTCGAAAATAGAGTCGATTTTTCGGATGTACAACATAAAATGCAAGCGGTAAAAAATGAATTGAAAAAGGTAATTGTCGGACAAGATGATATTATCGATCAATTGATTTTGGCTTTGCTTTCTAACGGTCATTCTCTGATTGAAGGTTTGCCTGGAGTTGCTAAAACAATGATGGCAAAATTGTTGGCAAAAACGATAGATTCTGGTTTTAGTAGAATTCAGTTTACACCAGATTTAATGCCTTCTGATGTGATTGGAACGTCTATTCTAAATTCTAAAATCAATGAATTTGAGTTCAAAAAAGGACCAATTTTTTCGAATATTATTTTGATTGATGAGATTAACCGTTCGCCTGCAAAAACTCAAGCGGCTTTATTCGAATCGATGTCAGAAAGACAAGTAACAGTTGATGGAACAACTTATCCTTTGCAAGCTCCTTTTTTGGTTTTTGCAACTCAAAATCCAATTGAACAAGAAGGAACGTATCGATTACCAGAAGCGCAATTGGATCGTTTTATTTTTAAGATTTATGTCAAATATCCTTCGTTAGAAAGTGAAATTGAATTATTGAAAGAACAACAAGAACGCAAAAATATCGACAAAGAATCGTTGGTAGAAAAAGTAATTTCAGGAAATGAAATTATTGAGTTCCAAGATCGCATAAAATCGGTTTTCGTGCACGAAGCGCTAATTACGTATATTGCGACAATTGTTCATCAAACCAGAATCGATCAAACCTTGTATATGGGGGCATCGCCACGTGCTTCTATCGCGATTTTAGATGCAGCAAAATCTAATGCAGCGGTGAATGGACGCGATTTTGTGATTCCAGAAGATATCAAACAAATTGCGCATACAATTTTGGGACACCGCGTTGTGATGGTTCCAGAAAAAGAGATGGAAGGTTTTACAACACAACATATTATTCAGCAAATTATTGATCGCGTAGAAATTCCTCGTTAATGAAATTTTTCAGAAGCTTATTTCTTACCAATCGCTTTTTTTATGCGGGATTATTGATTACATTTTGTTATGTGATCGCATTTTTTCTACCTCCTATTTACATTATTGCAAAGATTTTGACATTTGTCTTTATCGTTAGTGTTATTGTCGAAATATTTTTGGTTTATATTCCTAAAACTTCCATTGAAGTTATTCGAAATTATCCAGAACGATTATCAAATGGCGATGAAAATGAATTGGAACTTTTCGTGACAAATCATTATCAATTTCCGCTGAATGTAAGGATTATAGAAGAGTTTCCTGTTCAATTACAATTAAGAGATTTTCAGTTTAGAAAACGATTTAAAAGTGGTCAAAATACTAAATTTGATTTTAAAATTCGACCAACAGAGCGAGGTTCGTATAAATTTGGATTAACAAATGTATTTATTTCTGTTTTTGGATTGATTGAGAAAAAGATCAAAATAAACGAACCTATTTCAATTGCGTGCTATCCTTCTTATTTGCAATTAAAACAATTTCAATTATATTCTACCGCTCAGTTACAGAATCAATTTGGGATGAAAAGAATTCGAAAAATTGGAACAAATACAGAATTTGAAAATATAAAAAATTATACGATTGGTGACGAATATCGTTTAATCAATTGGAAAGCAACGGCGAAAGCAAATCGATTGATGGTAAATCAATTTCAGGAAGAAAAATCGCAGCCTGTTTATTCGTTAATTGATTTGGGAAGAACGATGCGAATGCCTTTTGATGGTTTAAAATTGTTGGATTATTCGATCAATTCGAGTTTAGTTGTCGCAAATATTTCACTTCAAAAAAATGAAAAAGCAGGTTTAATTACATTTAATAAAAGAATTCAAGATCACGTTGTTGCTGATCGAAAAAATCATCAAATGCAATTGATTTTAGAGAAATTATACAATGTACAAACTGATTTTTTGGAAAGTGATTTTGGACAATTATATGCCTATATCAAACGAAAATTAACGCAACGATCGCTTTTATTTATTTACACCAATTTTGAAACAATTGATGGTTTAGAACGTCAATTACCATATCTGAAATTGATTAAAAAATCACATGTTGTCGTTTTGATTCTTTTTAAAAATTCTGAATTGAAAAAACTAAATCATCAGAAAGCAAAAACTACAACTGACATTTATGATCAAACAATTGCCGAAAAGTTTAATTACGACAAAGAATTAATCATAAATCGTTTGCATCAATTTGGGATTTTAACCATTTATTGCGAACCACAAGAATTGTCTATTAACTTAATCAATAAGTATTTAGAGATAAAAGCGCGAGGTTTATTTTAAAAAAAGATTTATTTAACCAATTATTTAGAAAAAAAAGCACAATTATTGCTTAAAGTTGGTCAATTTAATCTGAACAACCATGAAAAAACTATTTCAGATCTTTTGTTTAATCTTAACAACAGGTCTTTTTGCACAAACAAATTTTATCGAAAATAAAACACCTTCTACAAAGCGCGTAATCCTTTTGGATGCTGGACACGGAGGAACAGATACTGGTGTAAAAAAAGATGAATTTCAGGAAAAAGATATTGTGCTGAAAATTGCAGAAATTATTCAAGAAAAAAATCCTTTTACAGACGTTGACTTTGTATTATTGAGAAAAGGTGACGAACAAATTATCAATACAAGTCGTGCGAAAATGATTAATGAAATAAAACCTGATTTGGTTTTATCAATCCACGCAAATTATAATGTAAAAGATTCGAAAAAAGGAACAGAAATTCACCTTTCTCCATTGAATCCTACTTTCGAAGAATGTAAAATACTTGGCGAAAAAATTGGAAAAAGTATAAGTTCTTTAGGTTTTGAAAATTTAGGAATTGTTGAAACAAATTCGAAAATATTACGAGATTCACAAGTTCCAATTATTATGATTGAAATCGGTTATTTGACAAATGACGATGACCGAAAAATCTTAACAAACGAAAGTAATTACCCTAAAATAGCAGATAAAATTTTTGAAGCATTGAAGAATTAGACATAAAAAAATCTCAGAGCATTTTGCTCTGAGATTTTTTGTTTTTTCTCTATTTTCCTCCACTTCTATTTGCTTCTTCTGCATTAGACGTTTGACGTTTACTCACATTGATTTTTGAATTACCAAATTTATATGAAACCGAAAAACGTATCGATTGCGAATCATAATATTGTCTAAACGATTGCGGAATATTTTGCACATTTGTCGATAATGTTGAAAGATCTGTTTTGAAAATATCATACGCCATCAACGACAACGTTAATTTCTTATCCATCGCCAAATATTTAAAACCTATATCTAACGAAGAACTTGAACTATAATTAAATTCTCTGTTTTTTCCTTTTGGTGTAAACGTATAATTAGCTTGAGCCGTAAACGTTTTTTTAGTATTTAAATTCAGGTTATTATAAACCGAAAAATTAGCTCCATTTCCTGTATATTCTTTATCTAATACATCAATTTCATTGATTGATTTATTAAATCCAAAATTAAATTCAAGATTAGATTCCCACCATTTATAAGGTTTTAAAGTTGATGATAAACTAATTCCGTAATTAGACATTTTATAATAATTTAGTCGCTTAAATATTTGTGTTTGCGTCAATTCTCCATCCAATTCTTGTTCTTGATGAAAAGCAATTTGACCAAAACCATCTTGTATATTTTGATAATAAACTTTTGCTTGTAAATAATCTTTGAATCCATAACTTAATTCGAAATTATACACAAAAGCTGGCTGCATAAAAGGATTTCCTTCTGTGTAAGAAATAGGATTACTGTACCATTTATTTGGATTTAATTCCCAAAAAGCTGGTCGTTGAATTCTTCGTCCAAAATTAAAATTGAAGGAATGATCTTCTGTTGGCTGATATTGAATATAAAATGTTGGGAACAATTTGAAATATTCTTTCTCCGTAATAGTATTCGTGGTAATCGAATTGGCTTTAGATTGCATAAATTCTCCTCTAAGTCCAATTTTAGTTGACCATTTATCTGATAATTTTCGTTGATAAGATAAATACAAACTTTCTACATTTTCGGTATAATTAAAATGATCATTTTGTGTCATCAAATTCTCGTTAGTATTGATATCTGTAAAAACTGAATTCAATTTATAATCAGATTCTGTAGAACTTACTTTTGAACCAAATTCCCACGTTCCTTTTTTGTATGGAAAATAAAAATCAATTTTCCCCGAAATATTCTGAATATCCTTATCATTTAGATTATTTGCTAAAATTGTTTTGCGCTCTTTCTTGAAATACATATCCGAAATAAAATCATTTTCATTTGCCCCAGTATTCGACATATAATCTAAATCAACAGAAAATTTCTTTCCAATTGTATCAAACTTGTGAGTAAAATTTAAGTTCAAATTATAGTTATCTCCATCTCCTCCTGTACGAGAATTGGTAGAAAAATCTTTGATAATCTGCCCATTTTGATTACTAATTGTTCTTGTTCTTTCTTTTCCTCCATTGTAATTATGACCTCCATTAAACTGAATTCCAACTGTATTTTTGTCATTTATCTTATAACTTAAAGTTGTCAAACCAGATAAACCTCTATACATATTTTTATTTCTTACCTTTTGATTCCAATGTTCAGTTGGGTAATCATAATTCATATCATTGGTGTAGATATTATTTCCTGTATAATGCGATAAATCAACCAACGCAGAAAATTTATCTTTGGAGTATGAAAAATTAATTCCATCATTCAGAATTCCATAAACACCTTGGGTATACGAACTTCTCAACGTTGTACTCCACGCATTTTGCTTTGCTTCTTTTAATACAATATTGATTAATCCACTATTTCCCTCAGCTTCATATTTTGCAGGAGGATTTGTTATCACTTCAATCTTTTTGATATTTGCAGATGGAATACTTTTGAGATAATTTGTTAAATCGTTTCCACTCATCTGAACAATTCTATCATTTACCAAAACATTCACCGTACTTTTTCCAACAATAGAAATTTGATCATCTTTAATTTTGACAGAAGGTGTATTTTTCAAAGCATCTAAAGCGTCTCCACCTGTTGCCGCAATGGAATTTTCTACATTAAAAACCAAACGGTCAACTAATCGTTCATACGTCTTCGCTTTTCCTTGCACCAAAACTTCCTTCAAACCTAATTGTTGACTTGTTATCACTATATTTCCTACATCCAAATCATTGTATACAGTTATTTTTCGTTGTTCTACAACTTTTCCTATTTCTTCTATCAATAATTCTACTTCTCCTTTTGGAGTTTTAAGAAGAAACTTTCCATCTGTATTTGTTGTAATAAAATCTATAATCGAATCATTTTGAATGATAGAAACATCTAAAAATTCGACAGGTTGATTTTCTTGGTTGACAATTTTACCTTTTATAGAATATTGAGCAGATAAAAAATTCTGGAGTAAAAAAAGCGTTAGAATGGATGCGTAAAATTTCATTTGTGTTAATTTTTATACCTTATAGACGCTTGAATCGCTAAAATGTTACATCTTTTTTAGGCTAAAAATGTAGTTTTTTATAAATAATTGATTATGTTTATATTAATTAAATTATTACGACTATTATGAAAAAGAAACTATATCTATTTGCTATTGCAAGTTTATTCGCAACATCTACCATGTTTGCACAAACTGCTAAAACCTTTGTCATAGATGCTGGACATGGCGGTTTTGATAATGGTTCAAATAATGGAAATATTGTAGAAAGTGAATATTCTTTAGAATTGGCTCAAAAAATTCAACAATTAGCTAAAAAGAAAAATATCAATGTTATTTTAACGAGAGATGGGAATGATTTTCTTGATTTACAATCTCGTGTTGATAAAATGCATAAATTGGATCCTGAATTAGTTATCTCTTTGCATTTGAATAGTGCTTCAAATAAGGAACTAAAAGGAGCTGAAGTTTTTATCAATAAAGATAATACAGATGCAAATACAGAAAAAATAGGGGCTGAATTAGCACAATTAGTTAGTATCAATTCCATTGAAAACAGAGGCTTGAAGAAAGCTAATTTTAAAATATTAAGAGATTCTAAAAAGCCGACTTTTCTAATCGAATTAGGCTTCGCAAGTAATCCTACTGATGCCGAAACTTTGAAAAGTGCTTATCATAAAAATCAATTAGCAGAAAAAATTGTACAATTTTTAGAGAATTATCAATCAATATAATACGAAAAAAAGGACTTCAAATTGAAGTCCTTTTTTATATTTATTTGCAAATTGTTTTAATCACAATTTCCGTCAACATCACAAGAAGCAACATTTTGAGGTTGATCCAAATGATCTTTTTCGTAAGCCTGTGTCAAAGCAGAAACGAAATACTCGACAGGTTGAGCACCAGAAAGTGCATATTTACGGTCAATTACAAAAAACGGAACGCCAGAAACACCAATATTACGTGCATCTAAAATATCCGAAGCAACTTCAAAAACGTTTGCATCAGAATTTAGCATTTCAAGAACTTCGGTTTTGTTCAAACCAATTTCTTCAGCCAATTCAGCCAAAACATCATAATCAGCCACATTTTTACCTTCTGTAAAATATGCTTTAAAAAGTCTTTCTTCTGCTTCTGAACCTTTTCCATTCGCTTGCGCAAAATGAATCAATCGATGTGCATCTCCTGTATTGACAACTTTAGAATTTTGTTGTTGAAAATCAATTCCAACAGCTTTTCCCATTTCAGCCAATTGATTATTCATTGCCGAAACTTGTTCTTCCGAAATTCCTTTTGATTCGATCAAATAATCATTCACAGAAGTAATTTCAGTTTTAGATAAATCAGGATTTAACTGAAAACTTTTCCATTCAACCTGTATTTTATCTTGATAAGGAATTTGCGTTAAAGCTTGTTCAAAATGTTTTTTTCCGATGTAACAGAACGGACACATTACATCCGACCAGATTTCAATTTTCATATGGAAATTTTTGGTGTAAAAGTTTGTAAAAATACGCTTTTTATTTGAATGGATTCGGTTATTTTTCGGTTAATTTAATCTTGAAAAATTATTAACAAAATCTTGAAAAATAATCGTGCTAAATTGAGTTTTAAATTTGTTTAAGACAAGGTTTAAATTACCTTTGCAGTGAACCAAGATAAGATGATTAGTTTCATTTTTATTCCAAAACAAATAACGAACAAACAATATGTCAACACACGTAGTAGTCGGTCTTCAATGGGGTGACGAGGGAAAAGGAAAAATTACAGATGTATTAGCCGAAAAATCAGATTATGTTGTACGCTACCAAGGTGGTAACAACGCTGGTCATACGGTATATGTAGGCGATGATAAATTTGTCTTACACTTATTACCTTCTGGAGTTTTACAATGCAAAGGAAAATGTATTATTGCGAATGGTGTCGTAGTAAATCCTGAAGCTTTTTTTGCAGAAACTGAACAATTAGAAGCAAAAGGTTATTCTACAGATCACGTTTTTATCTCGAGAAGAGCGCATATCATTATGCCTTATCACATTTTGTTAGACGAATATCGTGAAGAATTTGCAGGAAAAGATAGTCAAATTGGTACAACAAAACGCGGAATTGGTCCTTGTTATGAGGATAAAGTAGCTCGTGTTGGTATTCGTGCAATTGATTTATTAAATCCTGAGGTTTTAGCAGAAAAAATCAAAGAAAATTTGGTGGTTAAAAATGCTTTATTCGAAAAATTATTCAATAAAGAGCCATTAAAATTCGAAGATATTTACGAAAAATATTTAGCTTACGGAGAGCGTTTGAAAGAACGTATCATGGATTCTGAATTAGAAATCAATCATGCGATTGACGAAGGTAAAAATGTATTATTCGAAGGTGCGCAGGCATTAATGTTAGACATCGATTTTGGTACATATCCATTCGTTACATCGTCTTCTCCAACAACTGGTGGAGTTTGTGTTGGTGCTGGAGTTCCTCCTACAAAATTGAAAAATTTGATTGGAGTCTCGAAAGCATATTGTACACGCGTTGGTAACGGTCCTTTCCCAACAGAATTGGACAACGAATTGGGAGAACAAATTCGTCAAGTTGGTCACGAATTCGGAGCATCAACAGGTCGTCCACGCCGCACAGGTTGGTTAGATTTAGTAGCATTGAAACACGCTTGTATGATTAACGGAATTACACATTTAGTAATCACTAAATTAGATGTAATGTCGAATATTGATACAGTAAAAGTTTGTACAGGTTACAAAACGGAAGACGGAAAAATCATTGATTATTTCACTTCTTCTACAACTAAATTAGCTGATTACGAAGCACAATACGACGAATTACCAGGATGGAAAGAAGATATTACGAACGTAAAATCTTTTGATGAGTTACCGCAAACAGCGCAAGACTACATCCACTACATTGAGAAATACTTAGGAATCGAAGTTTAATTAGTTTCGGTTGGACCAGAGCGTTCTCAAAACATTATTAGAACAACTTTATTTTAATAAATTAAATAGTATAGCCTGACTTATGTTGGGCTATAACTTTATGAGATATTTTTATGAATGAAATTTTAGAACGATTAAAACAATTGAATTTAGGTATAGATTCTATCGTCCCAATAAAAGGTGGTGATATTAATGATGCTTTTCGATTAGAATCGTTTGATAAAAAATATTTTTTAAAGGTAAATTCCGCAAACAACTTTCCTCATCTTTTCAAGAAAGAAGCACGTGCTTTAGAAGCCATCAAAAAGACCAAAACATTTTCGGTTCCGAAAGTGGTAAATGTTGGTGAAGCTGGAAAAGATTTTCAATATTTATTATTAGAATGGATGGAAACCTCTACTCCAACTGTTGTAAATTGGGAAAACTTAGGAAAAAATTTAGCAAAACTTCATCAAAATACAAGTAAACAATTTGGTTGGTCAGAAGATAATTACATTGCAATTGTCGTTCAACCGAATAGTTTAACGGATTCTTGGAGCGAATTTTATGCAAAAAATCGCATCATGCCAATGATGAAACTACTGCAAAACAAACAATTAATCAATTCAAAACAAATAAAATCTGCAGAGAATTTATGTAAACAATTGAATTCGATATTTCCAGAAGAAAAGCCAGCTTTATTGCATGGAGATTTTTGGAATGGAAATATTTTAGCCAACAAAAAAGGTGAATTCTCGGTTATAGATCCTGCAATTTATTATGGTCATCGCGAAATGGATTTGGCTATTGCAAAGCTTTTTGGAGGATTTGATGATGTATTTTTTGATGCTTATCACGAAAATAATCCTTTAGCACCAAATTTTGAAGAGCGTTTACCGATTGCACAATTATTTCCATTGCTGATACACGCTTATCTTTTCGAAGGTTATTATGTGAAAGATGTGCAAACCATTTTGAAAAAATTTTAAAAAACAAAACAAACAAATACAATGAACAAGTATCAAAATCCTTTAGAATCGAGATATTGTAGCGACGAAATGCTATATATCTTTTCTCCTGAGAAAAAATTTACAACATGGAGACAGCTTTGGATTGCTTTAGCAGAAATTGAAAAGGAACTTGGATTAGATATTACAGACGAACAAATTCAAGAGTTAAAAGATAACGCAACTAATATTGATTATGATGTTGCTGCGGCTTACGAAAAGAAATTTCGTCACGATGTAATGGCTCACGTTCACACGTACGGAGATGTTGCTCCATCTGCAAAAGCGATTATTCACTTAGGTGCTACTTCGGCTTTTGTTGGTGATAATACAGATTTAATTCAAATTCGTGATGGTTTCCAACACATCAAAGGACAATTAATCAATGTAATTGATGGTTTAGCAAAATTTGCACGTCAATACAAAGATTTACCAACTTTAGGATTTACACATTTTCAACCAGCACAATTAACAACTGTAGGTAAACGTGCAACACTTTGGTTACAATCTGTTTTATTAGATTTAGAAGAATTAGAATTCAGAATAGATACTTTACGTTTTCGTGGAGTAAAAGGAACAACTGGTACAGCAGCTTCTTTCAAAGAATTATTTGATGGAGATTACCAAAAAGTAAAAACATTAGACAAAAAATTATCTGAACGTTTTGGATTTAAAAATGTTTTTGCAGTATCTGGACAAACTTACGATCGTAAAATTGATGCACAAGCATTAGAATTATTATCAAACATTGCACAATCTGCACATAAATTTACAAACGATTTACGTTTATTACAGAATTTAAAAGAGATTGAAGAACCTTTTGAGAAAAATCAAATTGGATCTTCTGCAATGGCATATAAACGTAACCCAATGCGTTCTGAGCGCATCGCTTCTTTAGCGAAGTACGTAATGTCTTTAGCTACTTCTCCTGCAATGGTTGCATCAACTCAATGGTTCGAAAGAACGTTAGATGATTCAGCTAATAAACGTTTAGCAGTTCCTCAAGCTTTCTTAGCGATTGATGCAATTTTAATCATTTGGAACAATATTTTAGATGGTTTAGTCGTTTATCCTAAAATAATCGAAAAGCATATCGCGGAAGAATTACCATTTATGGCAACCGAATATATTATTATGGAAGGTGTTAAAAATGGTGGTGATCGTCAAGAATTACACGAAATTATCCGTACACATTCTATGGAAGCTGCAAAACAAGTGAAAATGGAAGGTAAATCAAATGATTTGATTGAGCGTATTATTGCTGATGATAATGTAAAAATTGATAAAGAAAAATTAGTCGAATTATTAGATCCGAAAAACTTTACAGGATTTGCTTCTGAACAAACAGAAGAATTCTTAAATGATTTAGTTGATCCAATTATCGAAGAAAATAAAACACTTTTAGGCGCACATACTGACCTTAAAGTGTAATCCCGCTTAGAATTAACAAGTACACATGAGACAAGAAAAAAGACTTCCAATATTGGAAGTC
>NZ_DLJI01000035.1:29752-30339 GCF_002484185.1 Empedobacter sp. UBA7620
CCAATATTGGAAGTCTTTTTTTAATTTTAACCTTTAATCAATTATAACCAATGAGAAAATTCTTTCTGCTTTTTGCACTTATTTGTTCTTTTCAAGTATTTGCTCAATTAAAATATATTACAAATAAAGATTTCTCTGTTCAAGGAAAAGCATTTAATAACGCACCATTTTATCATAGAATTGACACCAACAAATACGCAAATCTTCCTGACAAAGTGAAAGGTTTGTTTACAACTCCCGCTGGATTATATGTTGCATTCAAATCGAATACGACACAAATAAAATTGGATTGGACAACTCGTTCTACTTATTTAGGCGCAAATACAACTGGAATTATGGCCCGTGGATTGGATTTATATATCAAAGAAAATGGGAAATGGATTTTTGCAGGCGCGGCTTTACCAAATCAGCAAAATATCAAAAGTGAATATGATATTGTCAAGAATCTAACTAAGACAGAAAAGGAATTCATGCTTTATTTACCGCTTTGGAACGAGATAACAGACTTAAAGATCGGAATTGATGCATCTGCTAATTTTATCAATCAACCTATCGCATATAAAAAGAAAATCGTGGTTTATGGTTCA
>NZ_DLJI01000048.1:0-42243 GCF_002484185.1 Empedobacter sp. UBA7620
CATCAAAAATCCTGCTGATTATAAATTTGATGTTATTTATTCTGGACAGGTAGCTCCAAATCCTTCAGAGCTATTGATGAACGGACGTTTTGATGATATTGTCAAATATGGAAAAGCAAACTATGATTATGTATTAATAGATACTGCGCCTGTTAGTTTAGTTACAGATACTTTATTAATTTCTGATAGTGCAGATATTACAATGTACGTTGTTCGTGCTAATTATTTGGACAAACGAATGCTGGCTATTCCTAAAGAATTATATCAAGATAACCGTCTTAAAAATATGGCAATGGTTGTTAACGATGTTGACTTTACAAAAGAATACGGATATGGGTACGGATATGGTGAAAATCATAATAAAGGAAACTCTTTCTTTAGTAAACTATTCGGTAAAAAATAAAAATAAAAGCCACTTCGAAAGAAGTGGCTTTTATTTTTATTATAATCTATCTTATTGTCTTTGCCTCACAGCTTCGTAAACACAAATCGCTGCTGCGTTACTCACATTTAGCGAATCTACAAAACCTAACATCGGAATTTTAATCAACGAATCTGAATGATCAGCCCAAAAATCAGAAAGCCCTGTTGCTTCTGTTCCTAAAATAATGGCAGATGATTTTGTAAAATCAGTTTCGTATAAATTTTTCGTTTCATCTCTCAAAAATGTGGAAACAACTTGAATTGAATGAGATTTTAAAAACTCTAAAACAGCCTCTTTACTCGCCGATGCAATTTGATTAGTAAACAATGTTCCAACCGAAGAACGAATCACATTCGGATTGAAAAAATCAACTGTTTCATCACAAACAATTACAGCATCTACTTTTGCTCCATCTCCTGTTCGTAAAACTGCACCAAGATTTCCAGGCTTTTCTACCGCTTCCAAAACAACAACCAATGCATTTTCTGGCAATTGTAAATCTGTCAATGTCGAAGATTTCGTTTTATAGACACCAATAATTCCACCTGTCGATTTTCTATACGCAAGCTTCTCAAAAACTTGTTTGGTAATTGTAAATACTTTTACTTGTCCAAAATCTATTGATTTGTTATAAATATCTTCGCAAATATAAATTTCAACCGCTTCGTAACAACCTTTTACAGCTAATTCATTTTCTTGTGTTCCTTCCACAATAAATAAACCTTGATTTTTACGTTCTCTTGATTTTTCTTGCAATTTCAGCAAGTTTTTAATCCTTGGATTTTGAAGACTTTCTATTAACATTTTGCAAAATTAATTCTTTTTCAGTCAAAAAAATATAGAATTTTCATTTAACATTTTTTATCAGTTAAAAAACTCATTTTCAATCATATTTAATTTATATTCAGTATAAACTTATATTTTTTGTACCTTTGCACCTTAAAATCAGAATTTTCGTATGACCAAAGATGGAAAAATGGAGTTGATGGCTCCTGCTGGGAATTTCGAATCGTTACAAGCGGCTTTAGATAATGGAGCTGATTCTGTATATTTCGGAGTTGAGCAGTTGAATATGCGTGCGAGAGCATCAATAAACTTTACAATGGACGATTTACCAGAAATCGTAAAACGTTGTGAGGAAAAAGGTGTGCGTTCTTACCTTACTTTAAATACAATTATATACGATCACGATTTATCTTTAATCAAAAACTTATTGGACAGAGCAAAAGAAGCTAATATTACGGCTGTTATTGCGATGGATCAATCAGTTATTGCCTATGCAAGACAAATTGGGATTGAGATTCATATTTCGACACAAATTAACGTTACGAATATCGAAACAGTAAAATTCTATGCAATGTTTGCTGATACAATGGTATTGTCGCGTGAATTGAGTTTGAAACAAGTGAAAAAGATTTGTGAACAAATTATTAAAGATGATGTTCGTGGACCAAGTGGAAATTTAGTTGAAATCGAAATTTTCGGTCATGGAGCATTGTGTATGGCTGTTTCAGGTAAATGTTACTTGAGCTTACATTCTCACAATTCTTCTGCAAATCGTGGAGCTTGTAAACAAAACTGTCGTAAAAAATATACCGTAATCGACCAAGAATCTGGTTTCGAAATCGAATTAGATAACGAATACATGATGTCGCCAAAAGACCTTTGTACAATGGAATTTTTGGACGAAGTGGTTGATGCTGGTGTAAAAGTATTGAAAATTGAAGGTCGTGGACGTGCTCCAGAATACGTTGCAACTGTAATTCGTGCGTATAGAGAAGCGATTGATTCTATTGCGGATAAAACATATTCGAAAGAAAAAGTAGATTACTGGATGGGATTATTGCAAACTGTTTATAATCGTGGTTTTTGGTCTGGATATTATTTAGGTCAAAAATTAGGAGAATGGTCTGCTGTTCCAGGTTCTATGGCAACTCAGAAAAAAGTTTACATAGGAAAAGGAGTTCATTTCTTCCCAAAACCAAGCATTGGTCAATTTGTAATTGATGCGTATGATTTGAAAGTTGGTGATTTGATTTTAGTAACAGGACCAACAACTGGAGCCAAAGAAATGGTGGTTACAGAAATGATGGTGGAAGATGTAAAATCTGATACAGCTAAAAAAGGTGATTCGATTACAATTCCGATGGAATTTAGAATTCGTCCTTCTGATAAATTATACAAATTAGTAAAAGTAGAAGAGCCAGGAACGCAACAAAATAGTGTTGAAGAAGGCGCTTATTCTCATTAAAAAATAGTTATCAATGGTCATTATTACGTTACAACGCGATAAATGCATCGGATGCAACTATTGTTATGAGTTAGCACCAGAACGATTCAGAATGTCAAAAAAAGATGGCAAATCTGTTTTATTAAAAGCAATTGATAAAAAAGGTTTCCACACGTTGAAAGATCCTGATCATTCTATCGCAGATAATTGCGAACGTGCTGCCAAAGCTTGCCCTGTAAATATAATTACAGTAAAAGAAATATAGATTAAAACATTAGCTATATAAAAAGTCCATCAAAATTTTGATGGACTTTTGCTTTATGTAAAAAATAAATCTTAATTCATTTTTCCTTCTTTCTCCAATCTCTCTAATGCTTTTTCGTGAGCAGATTTCACATCATTTTTGATCTTTTTATCTTGGGTAGATTTTCTAATCTTTTCTGCATGATAGGCCAAATCATCCAAAGTCATTTTATAACTCACATAAAACCCGCGATTATATCTTGAATACGAAGCTAATCCCCAACCAGCAATTAATTGATTCTTAATTTTTTTGGTTTGATATTCGTTCAAATAACGTTGAAGTTTTGGAGATATTTCTTCTTTTGCAATTGATTTTACAGAACCATTCATTCGGCTAAACCAATATTTATTATCCAATTTTATATATGATTTTGCACCTAAAATGCTTTTAAAAGCAAGATCTCCAAGCAATAAAACCTTCTCAAATTCAGATTTTTCATTGGTCATATAATCCCAATACATTTCAGAAGTCATTCCAACCATCGGACTTTTATCTATTGTTGCTTCATACAAATCTTTACCATTTTGATAAGCTGCTGCAACATTTTTAAACTCGATTCCAAAATCATCACAAGCCTTCTGGTAACCTGTAAAAGAACCCGAATATTTCTCGAAATTATCTATAAAAACTCTATAAATACAATAATGTGAAATATCAATCAAAACTTTTTTAGAATCATCTAAAAAACCGTTTATCAACTGTATCGGAAAGTTATAATATTCGTAGGAACTCATAATTGTTTGATTGTCTTAAATGTGGTGTTAATTCATCGACTAAGATAAGATAGTTTTTATTATTCTTAAAATGATAAGTATCAAAAAACTTCAAAATTTAATAGGTTAGATTTTTAAAGGGGTAAAACTTCAATTCCTAATTTCTTCCTAAATCTTCTTTGTCCTTTGTCTCAAAATAATAAACAAATGAAATTTTTCTTAACAATAATTACAAGCACTTTCTTAACAATTACTACGATAGCTCAGACGAAAAATGATTCAATTATCACCATTCAACCTCAACAAAAAACATTAAAACCTAAAGTTGAACATGCAGAACCTCTCTATACAGATTTGATGCGTGATTTGGGCGCACGAAAAGGAGAAGCTGAGATAAATGTAGGATTTGGAGTTGCCTCAAAAAAAGGATATAATGAATATAATGGTTTTATTGAGTATGAATGGGCTGTTGCAGATCGTTTGGGATTGGAGGTTGAAGTACCTTTTTCTTTTAATCACAAAAGCGATAATAACGATGGCTCTATTTATGTTCCGAACAATAAAATTGAAGGTTTAAAATTAGCAACTCAATATACTTTTTTAGTAAATGAAAAACAAAAAATGTCTTTGGCTGTAGCTTATGTTCATGAATTTGAGTTTAATAATTTTAAAGAATTAGGACATCAAGGTTCTGTATTTACGGGTATGAAAATGAATCCTGTTTTTATTGGAGCAAAGAATTTTAAAAATTTCAACACGTTAATCTATACAGGTCCTGTTTTTGAACATCATTATAAAGAGCAAAAAGTAGATGTTGGAGCAACTATAAATGCAAGTATGATGTATGTTTTACCAAATTCGAAAAACTTTATTGGACTTGAAAATAATATGGATATTGACCGCGATGGATTTCATTATACTTTAAGACCTCAAATTAGATTGGCTATTCAACACAATTTAATGATTGGTTTGGTTACTGGAGTTCCTATCACCAAACATACCAGAACCAACCTTGATGTGATGACACGTATTATTTGGGAACCTTAGTTTTCTTAATAAAAAAAAACTCCTTTAAAACTTTTTAAAGGAGGTCTGTGGAGCTGGCGGGATTCGAACCTACGCCAAAATTCCTTTATTTCAGAGGGATTGAAAAATCTAAATTACTTAGGGTCTCGGTTGAGTACCTTCATATTTATAAGAACATCTTTATTCTTTTGCAAAGATAAAACATATCTAATTGTAAATATAATAGATAACTAAAATTTAGATAGCTAATTATAATATTAATTTACATAAATATTAAAACTTAATTTTAAATCTCCTTCACCCCTAAATACTCCTCTAATTCCTTCCAGGTAATGACTTGATGAGGTTGTTTATTAAAGTGTTTTTTTATTTTGTTATAGATGCGAAGGGATTGCCTATAACTTTTGCCTGTGACGATCTGAATGTCTTTTGGGTAAACACAAATCCTTTGTAACTTTTTTTGCTGCATAATTATACATTTTCATACACTATCTATGCTTTATCTATACTGTAAATATACTTCATCTATATGTCATCTAGTGACATAAGATGATAAAAAAGTCATTTGGAAAAGTTTGGTTTTAATAAAGTTACGATTTTTTCTTATTCTTGTTTTGTCTACCGGTAGAAGGATTAAATGTTGAACGAAACAATGTAGTAAAATGGCAAGACAAAAAGGTATTATTAAGCTTTTGGGTACTGTGGGAGACATTACCTTTTACAAAGCAAAAGAAGGGTTTTTAGCACGTGAAAAAGGTGGCGTGGATAAGAACAGAATTATGAATGATCCAAACTTTCAACGTACACGTGAAAATGGCGAAGAATTTGGGCGAGCAGGAGCATCTGGAAAGATTTTGCGAACGGCTTTTCGAGCGGTATTGTTAAACTCTGCTGATTCGAGAATGGTTGGGCGTTTAACTCGTGATATGGTTAAGGTGATTCAGACCGATACGGTGAGCGAACGCGGACAACGAAATGTAATTGATGGAGATTTATCATTGTTGAAAGGATTTGATTTCAACATCAACGGGAAATTATCGACTACGTTGTATGCGCCTTATAGCGTTACTTTAGATCGTGTGGATGGTGATGTGGTTGTAGATATTCCCGCATTTACTCCAGCAAATATGATCAATGCGCCATCTGGAACAACGCATTTTAAAATTGAAGCTGCAGCAGCTGATGTCAATTTTATGGATGGTTCATTTAATGTGTCGAATGCCGATACTGGAATTCTTCCTTACGATACTGTTTCCACTTCAACGATTAGCTTGGCGACGACTTTGCCTGCAAATAGTACAGAACCTATCTTCTTGGTTCTGGGTGTGGAGTTCTATCAAGAAATTAACGGTGAAAAGTATGTACTGAAAAATGGTGCGTACAATGCGCTACAATTAATTGATGTGAATCAAATCTAATGCAATTAGAATTAATCAGAACGTATTTCCCTAATGGAACAAATGGAATTTTGCAGAATGCAAAAGGTATTATTTGTTATACGATCGAGTTGCCTTGGTTGAATAATGAAGTGAGAAAATCGTGTATACCGGAAGGGAAATATGTTTTAGCGAAAAGATACAGTCAAAAATATGGATGGCATATTTGGTTAAAGGATGTAGCGAACAGGACTTATATTCTGATGCATCCTGCGAACAATGCAAAAAAGGAATTACTAGGCTGTATTGCTCCGGTTACTTCTTTGGGTGGTGCTGGAATAGGATGGGAAAGTCGAAAGGCTTTTAATAAAGTGAAGGATTTGGTTTATCAAGCGATTGATTCGGGTGAATCGGTTAGACTTGAAATTAAGTGTATAAAAAAAACGGATAATTTAACGGATGAAAATAATAGATCGAATACAATCCCCAACGCCTAAGTTGTTTCAATGGCTCCGAAATATCGGTTTGGTTTTAGCTGCAATCGGAGGAGTGCTTTTGGCATCTCCAATCCAATTGCCGGAATGGTTAAATGATCTTGGTGGTTATTTAACGGTTGCCGGTGGTGTGTTAGGTGCAGTAAGCCAATTGACGGTTTTAGATGGCGTGAATAAAGATGATACAGGATAGTCATATGAAAATGGGGGTTCTCTGTGGTACAATGTTTAGTATACTGGGAAATTTAGGTTTAAGTGATTTGTTACAAACTGCTATTCTCGCTGGAGTTGGTGCTTTTGTGAGTTTTGTGGTTTCGTACATTTTAAAGAAATTTGATAAATAAAAGTAAAGGTTCTTCAATGGAGGAACCTTTATTCATTTCTATATGCTCATTTTTATTCATTACTTTTTTAATTGTTTTTAAATGAATTCATATGCCCATCGGGGAATTCTTGACACAAAAACGAACCAAAAAAGTCAAGACTTCAATTCTCGACGGTCAATATTCATTTCGCTTCTCTAAAATGTTTAAATCATTCCCTACGGTCAGTAAACATTTATACGTTACTCTCAATGGATTTACACTCGTCTGCGAATTGTTATGCCGTTTTTTTATGAAAATGATTTTCTTAACGCTGAAGACTTAGAGGCTATTTTTGATTTTAGAGAAATAGAAAAAGGTTCTTCGTGTGAAGGGCCTTTTTCTATTTAGTCATTAGATATTTTTATTGAAAATCAGTTTTTATTCAGTAGATATTCTTCAAAAGAAAAAACGGAAAAAAAGAAAGCCACTTTTCATTATCAGGGGCATTTTAAAGGCAAGGTTTTTTGAAAAAATACAACCTAGAGAGGTGTTTTTTTAAAAACCTATAAGGCTTGACCTTGACTAAAAATGCAACTGATAGACCTTTGCCGTTCTTTTTGTTGGATTTTTTTTTCAAAATTCTTCTTTTCAAGGTTTTGTTTTCGATTCAAAGGTTTCTTTTCAAGAGTGGATTTTGGTTAGAATTCAAGGTTTTAAAACGGGGTAATATGCGCAGGTGAAGAAAAGCAATTTAAAATCAAAATAAGGTGGCGAGGGATTGTAGCTGAACATCCGACAGGATGTTTTGCTACACCGAGCCAATTGGTGTGGGCTAATAAGCTACAAAGCAGCACAAAAGTGAGGGGTTACGAATTGCTTGCAATGGCGTACCGAACGATGTGCTACGACTAGCGGTTTAGCGCAATACACCAATGTACCTTACTAAAAAACTTTTGCTTTTTCTGAACCTGTAACCGCTTTCTTGGGTGGCGGGGTGCGTGGAATAATTAGAAATTATAAATGATGAATTATTGGAAATGCGTTGTGGTAAGTGGAATAGCGTTCGAGATTTAATTTGCTAATCGAGCATTTTTGGTGGAACGAAAAGCCGTTCAAAAATGGGCTTGACTGAAAGGAAAGCTTATTTTAGGCTTGGTTTTGCGGAGTAGGGTGAATGGAACGCTTCGCTTAGATATTAGATATTAGTAAATAGATTATTACTGGGCTTGAAAAATGTACGGATAATGGAATGAACCTAAGGAGTATTTTTACCCGAGGCTTCTCAAGCTTCTCTTCTTAATCTCAAATCCAAAAATGATTGTGGCAAAACTGCACCATTCAACAAAGGCAAAAAACGATTTGAGATGCATAGACCTTCGGACATGTAATGGGCCGCTATTTTACATAATGTGATTATAGTGGCTTTACGCCCGTTAGCCTGTAGGTGACTATAATGCCACGTTATGTAAACATAGCTTGGGTGGAGCGGCTGGTTACTCCCTGCTGTGGTATGTGTAGGATGGAGTTTTTGCTTTTGTTGGTAGATGAGATTAGCGAAATGTGACCCTGAAATGAATTCAGGGTGACGTGAGATTCTTCACTTCGCTATCGCTCCGTTCTGAATGAAAAAAAAGCCCCAACTGTGGAGTTGGGGTAAGTCCAAAATTATTGTTTTATACCTAACAAATAATCTTCTATAAAATCCCAACGTTCATCTGAAGACAAATCTGAATTAAAAAATTCTTTCATTAATTCAACCCCTGAAAAATGTCTACTTCTTACATCTTCTAAAAGATTATTCTTATAATAATTATTATTTGCTTCTAATCTTAATCGGAATGGATCATTGATACGGACAAACATTTTTGGATTCTCTCCTCCAACTACTTCGTAACTTCCAAAATCAAATAGTTCAAGTATTTGCCCCAATTTTACATACAATTTTTTCTGAGCAGAATCTGGTGAAAAATATTTTTCCATTTCTGTTTTACCACTTCCAAAAGTTGTTGATAAAGCTCTTTTTAAGTTGCCTGCTATTTTTCCAAAAGCTCTGTCTACTAAACGGTATTTTGGCTCAATTTCTCCTGCTTCTTTTCTAGATTGTAAAAAATTATTATCACTGATCACATCATTAAAACCTAAATTATAATTAGAACTTTTACTGAACATGGACAAAATAATATGACTTACACGTTCTGCCATTTCTTCGTTCATCTTAAAACGAATCAATTTATTTTTAAACTCATTCACTTTAAAAAATCCATCCATACTATTTAATGAAGCATCAATAATATTCAGGTTATATTGAAAAGAATTCATCATTTCTCCATAAGATGATTGGATTGATAACGCTATTTTCAGTTTAGGTGAAATATCACAACCTTCAAAAAGTGAATTTTTAAAGTATTTATGCTTTAAAACACTAAAAGGAATTTCTCTGAATTTTTCTTCCCAAATTTTATCTAAATCAATTTTAATTACTGATTTTTGATGTTGACTAAATTGATTGTTTGGTAATCTTTTTACCGCCTGATTTCCATATTGAGCAACAAATTGTTCTAATTCAACATCTTTAATACTAGCAAATACTGTTGAAAACATATTTTTGGGACGGGCTATAATAACAGGAATTCGATCAAATTTTTCATTCAAATCTTTTTCTAATAACAATAAAGCTTTTTTCACTTCATTTGTTAATTTGTCTGGAGAATCCGTTTGAAAGATATATGCAAAATCATCAATATTTAACAAATGATTTTGTTTGTTATCTTCATCAAAAATTCGAAGCAGCTTCTTCATTACTTCTGTCAATTGCCAGTTATGTAAACGACTTAAACCATGCAGTTGATTGATGAACTGAAAATCACGATCTGAATAATCCAATGAAGCATAGCCAATCAAATTTGGATTTCTAGCAGCACGTCCTATTTCTTGAATATAATCTGGTAATAATCCTGTGGGTGCAAAGTGATAGACACGATCAATATTACTAATATCAACTCCCATACCGAATGCCTTAGTCGCAACCATTGCTACTGACTCTTGATTTTTAAAATTCTCATATGAAACATTTTGATCAGAAACATTCATACTTCCATGAAAACTATACGCATTCAACTTTTCATCTTTTGCTTTATTCGCCACAGATGTTACTTGAGTGGTAAATGGACAATACACAATTACCTTTTCTTTTTTATCTAAATATTCATCAATTCTATCAACAGTAATTTGAGTTTTACCCGTTTGTAAGTTACCTTCTATTTGAGTTTGTTGAATATCAAAAACAATATTGTCTCTAAGAGCATATCCAATATATTTAATTGGCGATTTCATTTGTAAACTTTTCATCGTTTCAAAAGCTACATCATGAACTCCATTATATGTAGCAGTTGCAGTTACAGCAATAACAGGAAAATGATAAGATTTTCCATCTTCATCTTTAACATACTTACGAATACGACTAATATGAAATCCTAAATACCAATAGTCGATTCTAAAATCTCTACCCCAAGTTGAAACCGTATGCGCTTCATCTACGATATATAACCCTAGTTTTCTTCCATTTAAGAAATAATTAATTTCATAAGAGAGTAATAATTCTGGCGCTAGATACAGAATATCAATTTCATAATTTTTTATCCTCTCTAATATATCCTCTCTTTCAATAACAGTAATGTCAGAATTGATATAAGCGACTTTATGATAATTCTTTTCTTGAATTAATTGATTAACCTGATCTACCATTAAAGCCTTTAATGGAGAAACTACGATACTTAATGCTTCGTACTTTTCACCAATATAAATAGCTGGCATTTGAAAAAGCAAAGACTTCCCAGCACCAGTCGGAGCCGTTAAGAAAATATCTTGTACATCCTTTTCTTTCAATCCATTTTCGAATTGTTGTATGATATTCTCAACCACATCAGATTGACTTATTTCAATTATTTCCTTTGAAATATCTGGATCAGCATAAACCCTTAAAGGCTTAAATTGTGGAGGATTAGCATTCCAATGTTTTTGTAATAAATTAAATAATTCAGGTCGAACTTCCTTATTTAAATTATGTATCACTCTTTTTAGCTCAAGCTCTTTTTCCATTAATTCAGCAGTCTGAATTAATTTACCTATAATTTCTTTTCCTAAATGATTTTTAATCGTTTCATTATCTACATAAATTGTTAGTCTATTATTTTGTTCCGAAAATAATTGATAATAAAAATTTAGATATTCGTTTGATTCGGGATTAAAAACAAAATCATTAATCGCCAACTCATCTTCATTGATTTTATCTAATCCATTAAACTCCCAAACGATTGGAGAAATAATTTTTTCAACCCATTTAGATTTAGATTTCAATTCTTCGTCTGCAAATTGTAGATAAAATTGATCATTCACTTGAATTGAATTAGATATTATCGAAGCATAAATCTCATTCATTTCATAAGACTCCGCAATTTCATTCAAATCAGTAATGTTTAAATTAAAATTGTCAAAATTATTTGCAACATAAGATGTAATAGAAAAATCAATAATCACAATTTCATTTTCGAATAATTCGTCCTTGTAAGGCTTTAAGATTAACAAAGTTTCGTAATTGATTAAGGTAGGAATATCCAAATCATAAAGAAGCTTATTCTTCAATTCTAAACGCGTTCTTCGATTAAATAAAACTTCTTCCGAAATTTTATTTTCTTTAAATACCGATTTATCGATAAAACAATCTTTTATCTCATCAGGAATAAACTCAATCGGAAGCCCTTTAATTGTAATTAAAGTATTGGTGTCTGCATATTGATTTAATAATAATACAATAGAGTTGCTAATAATTGATTTAGAAATTAGAGTCGTCATAATTGATATTAGATTAGTTGTTTAACAATACAAGTTTACTACCGAAGTGTCCAATGTATTTTCATATGTTTGTTTATATAGTAAATATAGAGTTAAAGCAAATCATTTCAAACAACAAATCATATTATAAATCTTCAGAAGAAAATTCATGTTTTTATTCTAATATAAAAAACCTCAACCAATAAATGATTGAGGATTATCATCTTTATTTAGCGAACTAAATTTATTAACTTTATTATATATTCGATATCTCCTTAGCTAACATCTCCGCTTGCTTTAATACTGTTTCTGTAGCCAGCAATTGCATATCTGGTGGATAACCGTATTTACGTAGTAATCGTTTTACAGCCACTTTTAATTTTGCTCGTACACTTTCTTTAATATTCCAATCAATGCTTGCATTTTGCTGAATAGTAGTCGTTAATTCTACGGCTAATTCTCTTAATCGATCTTGTTGAATTAATTCCTTAGCACTATCATTATTAGAAACTGCCGTATAAAAAGCATATTCATATTCTGTTAATCCCAACTTCTTGGGTTCATTATCCATTTCAACAATATCTTTACTTAAATGAATTAATTCATCAATCACCTCTGCTGCTGTTAAAATCTTATTGTGGTAGCGATTTATTGACTGCTCCAACATTTCCAATAACTTTTTACTTTGTACTAAATTCGTTTTTGTACGGGATTTTATTTCATCATTCAATAACTTTTTCAAGACCTCTAACGCCACATTTTTATGTTGCATATCTTTCAGTTCCATCAAGAAATCTTCTGATAAAATGGAAATATCTGGTTTCTTAATACCTGCTGCATCGAATACATCAATTACTTGATCGGAAACTAAAGCCTGATCAATTACTTGTCGAATGGTTGTTTCAATTTCTTCATCTGTTTTACCAGATCCCGTACTATCAAACTTTGCTAACCTTGCTTTAACGGCTTGGAAGAATGAAATTTCATCTTTAGCATCCATAGCTTGATCATGAGGTATAGCAATAGCAAATGCTTTTGATAAAGCGGTTACTTCATCAATATATCTTTTCTTACCATCTTCTAATCCTAAAATATGATCTTCTGCTGCCAATATCATCGATAATTTTTTTGATGTATCAGCATCAAAATAATCTTCATAAGGGAAACCATGATACATGGCCGAAATCACTTCAATTTTTTCTAACATGAAAGCAACAGCCTGCTCTTGTGCTACTGCTGGATCACCTTTTCCACCTGCATCTGAATAGAATGCTAATGCTTTTTTCAAATCGGAAGCAATCCCTAAATAATCAACGATTAACCCACCTGGTTTATCTTTATACACACGATTTACACGAGCAATCGCCTGCATCAAGTTATGCCCTTTCATAGGTTTGTCGATATACAAGGTATGCATACTAGGAGCATCAAAACCTGTTAGCCACATATCACGAACAATTACCAATTCTAATTCATCATTCGGATCTTTCATACGTTCGGCTAACATTCTACGTTGCTCTTTGGTCGTGTGGAATTTAGCCAATTCAGGACCATCAGAAGATGCAGAAGTCATAATGACTTTAATCTTTCCTTTTTTCAAATCGTCCGAATGCCATTCAGGTTTTATAGCAATTATCGCATTGTACAAATCCGCCGCAATACGACGACTCATTGACACGATCATTCCTTTCCCTTGAAACACTTCTTGACGTTGCGTAAAATGACCGACAATATCAGCAGCTATATTTTGAACACGTTGTTTCCCGCCAATCAAGGCTTCTAACTGTGTCCATTTACTTTTGGCTTTTTGAGTGGCTGTTAGATCTTCTTGATCCAATTCATCATCCAGCTCATCTACTAATTCCTTACCTTCTTCGGTTAGTTTTACTTTCGCTAATCTGCTTTCGTAGAAAATACGAACGGTTGCTCCATCTTCAACCGCTTGAGCGATATCATAAATGTCTACATAATTACCGAAAACTGCTGGCGTATTGACATCCGTACTCTCGATAGGTGTTCCTGTAAAACCTAAATACGTCGCATTGGGTAAGGCATCACGCATATACTTGGCAAATCCATACACGATTTTTTTACCAATTACATTACCGTTCTCATCCTTATCATCAACTGTTTTTGCACTAAAACCATACTGTGTACGGTGCGCCTCGTCTGCTATGACAATAATGTTTTCTCTAGCAGATAAGGTTTCAAAAACATTTCCTTCTTCCGGTTGAAATTTTTGTATCGTTGTAAAAATTACGCCTCCTGAATTTACCTTCAATAGGTCTTTTAACTGTTTGCGATCGGTTGCTTGAACAGGATCTTGACGCAACAATTGCTTCGATGCTGCAAACGTATCAAATAATTGATCGTCCAAATCATTACGGTCCGTAATTACTAAAACCGTTGGATTATCTAAGGCTAATACTATTTTACCTGTATAAAACACCATAGATAAGGATTTACCCGAACCTTGTGTATGCCAAACCACACCACCTTTACGGTCACCTTCGGGTTGATTTTTAACACCTGGTAAACCATAGCTTTCAGGAGATTCATTTAATAAATTCCCTAATGTTTGTTTTGAAATAAAACCAGAAGCTCTTTTAGTAGATTCTACCGCACGATTTACGGCATAATATTGGTGATACGCTGCTAATTTCTTTACTGTTTGAACGGTAACAATACCTTCAGCGTCTTCTTTTCTAAATTTTTCAAAAACCACAAAATGTCTGACCAAATCCAATAATACGGTTGGTTGCAACATTCCTTTTATTAATGTTTCTAATTGGCTGATTTGTTTTGATGCTTCGGAAATACCATCTGTGGTTTTCCAAGCCATAAAACGACTCAAACCTGCCGAAATCGTTCCTGCTTTTGCTTCCAATCCATCAGAAATAACCGAAAAAGCATTGAAAGTAAACAATGAAGAAATCATTGCTTTATAGGTTTCTATTTGGCGGAAGGCTGACTGAATGGTGGTTTGATCATCCGTAGCGTTCTTTAATTCGATAACAACTAATGGTAAACCATTGACAAAAAGGATAATGTCTGGTCTTTTATTTACTCCGTTTTCTACAATTGTGAATTGATTGACTACTAAAAATTCGTTGTGTAATGGATTTTCGAAATCAATTAAAAAAACACGATCTCCACGTTCTTGCCCATTTACCCGTTTGGTGATCGGAATACCTTCCGTTAGTAAACGATGAAAGGTTTCGTTATTGGATAACACATCAGGCGAAGCAATACGCAAAATTTGCTTTACAGCATCTTGTTGTGCATCTAAAGGAATATTAGGATTGATACGGCGAACCGCATTTTCTAATCGTTGTTTTAGCACCACTTCTTCAAATGATGTTCTTTCTAGATCTCCTGCATCTGGAGCCAATTGAACCCCATTGATATACGTATATCCTTGGTGTTCTAATAATTCTATAGCAAGTTTTTCAATTTCGTTTTCGGTCATTTTAGGTATTTATTATTTCCAATCATATTTTGTTGCATCACAACCACATCGTATTTTCTTCAAAACTGTGTCATAGTTACTCATAGATACTTTTGGTCTTTTACAATTTGGTACTTGACAGTAAAATACTGTCTCTAACTCTTTTATATCCGACCAAAATGCTGTTAAGTCTCCCAGTTTAGGATTAAATGGATTGTCGTGAGAAAGTAAATTTCCAAGTAAAGAAGAATTTGCAACTCGTTCAATAACGGGAACTTTTTCTTTAATGTCCTGTCCTCCTTTGTCTTTAATTCTTGATTTTAATTCATTTAATAATTCATCAGGCATTCGTTTTTCATTGACCTCATTTAGTCTGAAACTGACTTTTACGTCTAAATTCAAACAGATGTCTTTCAGTTTTGATTCCAAATATTTCCGTATTGGATTTCCAAGCGTTTCAACAGAACTGTTTGCAAGTTCACGTTCGATAAATTCTTTCAGATCACTTGGTTTTTCTTCAATATGAGTTCCTTTCGCTTCTGTCCATTTAATTTCACCTATTATCCAGCCTTTCTTTTTAGCTACTTGTTGAACATAGCTAAACCATTCAACTTCGTGCGTTAATAAAATAAATTGATAATCTGAAAATTTTTCAAATAACAAATCAGCAAAACGTTTTCTATGTGTTGAATCGAAACTTGAAATCACGTCATCTAATACGATAAATTTATTCTCCTTGTTAAACGCAATTACAGAAGCCAAGAAAAAAGAAATACCAAAACAGTTTAAGTGTGATTCACTGAAATACTTTTGCGGTGGCGAAACCCATTCATCATTGTATTTATATTCAATCGTGATTCCGTTTAATTCATCTTCTTCGCCAATAGTTACAATCCTGATTTCGTGAAATTGTTCATCAGGATTCATATATTGATAAAAGTCGTTTATGTATGATGAAAACGTATTTATAAAACTCTCCAGTCCTTCTTTTTGTCGTTTTACAAACTCGTTGTAAATAAGTTCCAAAGAATTTTTCTGGTGTTCTAATTTACTTTTGTCTTTTTCAAATCGTTTAATTTTCAAGAAAGCATCTTTTGCAGCGGAAATATTTGCATAAAGTTCGGTTGATTTATCATTTTTTATTGCAGTCTGTATTGCTTCAAATCTTGAATTAATTTGTTCTTGAATTTTGAAATCATCTTCCGTTAAAAGTAAAGTGTCATTTGTAGGAAGTTTATTTCCTGAAGTAACTTTTTCATTAGCTGTTTTCTGATATTCAGTTAACTTGGTACTTAAATTACTTATTGCATTTTTAATACTTTCATTTTCCTGTTCGTTCAATAAAGCATAGTGCGATACTAATTCAAGTCGTTTTAAACGTTCTGTGATTATGTTAGAAACAGATTTTTTAGCAGCATCAAATGCAAATTTCTTTTTAGATGATTCCTCAACTTCTTTTAATCTTCGTTGAATATCCGTTTTTAACTCTTCAAGATTTTTTTCTTGTAAGCATAATGGGCAATTATCCTCTTTATGATATTTCTTTAAAATGACAGTTTCGCCCGATTTCAATAGTTCAGCCAAAAAAGTTTGCATTATGCTTTGGACATCTTCGGCAATCTTATTAAACTCTGAAAAATATTTTTGATATTCTCCGTCAATAAATGAAATTTCACTTTTAAGTGTTGAAAGTGCTTTGTTGGTATTTTCTAAAAATTGAAGTTCTGTTATCTGTTTTGTGTTTGCAGGTTTTTTGATGTGATTCAAAACCTTGTCAATATCTTCAATAGAACTTACTGTAATTCCTGTTTTTAATGGCTCAATAATTTCGTTTATCTTTTCAAACAAATTATTTTCTTGGCTGACTGCTGCACCAATTTTAGCAATTAGTGTTTGTTTTTCATTGTTGATTTGTGCTTCAAAGTTTTGCGTTTTTATTTCCGATTTGATTGCATTAAACGACTTTCTTAAAACATCTTTCGTTTTGGTTACTTCTGCATATCCGATAATATCCGATAAATATTTGAGTTTATCGCCTTTTGTCTGGTCAATGAAATCACGCAAGAATTGGTATCTAAGTAATAAATTTTCACTTTGAGAATCGGAATAATACTTTTGAAAATCATTGGACGAATTAGATAATTCAGATGTCAACTTTCCTCTTTTGCTGAACAAATTCTTTGTAGCATCAATTATATTTCTGTTGTAAGAAATAGCAATAGAAGCGATATTACTATCTTTTTGATACGAATTTCGCAAAGCATCTTTTAAATCAATCTCACTGCCTGCCAAGTGGGAAACTTTGTCAGTATAAAACCATTCTATAGCATCAGATATACTACTTTTTCCAGTTCCATTATCACCATAAAGTAAAACAGATTTTTCATTAAGTGGTAATGAAATAGAATCTTTTATTCCTCTAATTCCTGTGATAGATATGCTTTTAATTTTCGTCGCCATTCTCTGTTCTTATTCTTAGTAACTCATTAATCACATTCTTGTCGCTTAATTTGCCATTATTGTATAATTCGGCTAAACTCTCGGCAATTGTTTTATCAACGTTTTCAATAGATGATATTTCTTTGAAAAAATCATCTAAAATTTCTTTACCCGATTTTACTTTATTTTCTGCCATTGTATTTTTATTTAAAGTAACTCCAATCAATTTTAAAATCTGTTTTAAGCGTATTATTCAAAATATCAAATCCTGTTTTGTTATTACAAATAGGATATACGCCATATTGCTCGACAAAATTCAAAATGAAATAACTTTCTAAATCCTCTACTCTGAAATCCCAAATATTTCGTAACATTTCAATATTTATGTAAGTAAACCAAAGCGGCTCTACTTTTCTATAATTTAATAATCCAACATTTTTTGATTTACCTTCAAAATGTCCAATTAATCGGCTTCCGATACTATTTGTCCTTTTTTCACTCATTCCAATATACAACAACTTGGATTTGTCAAAAGGGTATTGAACCTGAATTGTTGAAGTAAAAATGAAATACAGTCCTATTATACCGTTAAGAGGTTTAATGTTTTTTGCTTCAAATAACATTGGACTATCGAAGTATATATCAATCAGACTACTCATATTCAATAGATATTTATTTCACTCTTACCTCGCCACTCATTAACTTTGGCAATAAGGTATTGCGAAGTTTAAAAAGAGAGTTGATTTGATTATTATTAAGCTGAATTTTATCTAATATAGGATTCATTTGAAATGTCATTTTTTCAATTTCATCATTATCAGGAATTAAAACCATCGCTTCATCTAAATCACTTCTCTTTATGTGTCCCATAGTAGTAGCGTGACTTTGAGCAATAGAAATAAATTCTCTTAAGTGTTGTTTACACCAGAAGTAATAAAACCATTTTGGAAATTCTTCTGAAGTAACTTTAAATAAATGTTGATTTAAAATACAATCTTCACCATTCCAAATTTTAACCATTAAAGATGCTGACCATGCAAAAATTACATCTCCATTTTTAATGATATATTCAGGTTTAACATCAGTTGAAGCCCAATCTGAATTTTCAGAAAGTCCCGATGTTAAATCTTTAATCTTTAAAACAGGTAAACGATTAATACTATCTTTTGGTGGAAATTTTTGACAAGCTAATCCATTTAAAAAATTGGCAATTGAACTTAAAGGTCTTTCCTCCCAATCCTCTTTCGCATTCACTATAAACCACTGACGGAATAAAGTTTCCGCCAAAGCTTCTAAGGTTTGGTTTTGTTGATGGAGCAGGTCTATTTTGTCATCCAAACTTGATAATACCGATGCAATGGCTTTTTGCTCGGGAAGTGGGGGAAGTTGGATTTCTAAATTTTCAAAATCTCCTTTATTTACAATTGGTACAGCTGTTCCATCTCCTCCATAAATTCTCAATGTTTCATACATAGAAATTAATCTATAGTATAAAAAATCCGAATTAATATTGTTATTAGGGATAATTGAATTTATTTGTTGATTAGTTATTACAGAACATTTATTTATAACAATTTTCCCCATATCTGAACCTATACAAGTAACCAGAATTGAATTAATAGGAAGTACTTTACTTTTTAATCTTTCAATACCAATAGATGATAAATTTCTATCGGAAAATTTTGCAAACTTTCTATAATGTTTATAGTCAGAAGGAGTAACGAATGGCATTTCGTCGCCCCAATCCTCTGGATTATTTTTAGAAGGAGTTTTTCCTGTAATCACAGTTCCAACATCTTTTATTTTATATTCCTTCCATTCTCTATTCTCCATCATTTCCCCTTTTTATTTTACCCAATACATCCTTACTCAAGCTATCCATCCTCGAAAAACCAAACCACTTTTTTCCTAAATCTTTGAGTGAAGCACCAATGTGGTACAACTCCTTTTCATCAATGATTAAAAAGCGGTCGTGGCTTTGTTTAAACAATTCTGCTTTTACCTCAGGATATTGTGCATTGTGTTTTTCTAAATCTAACCGAAGCTGTTTACTTATACTTGCTGTATAAATCGTAGCTGTTACGTTTTTTTTACGTTTGCTAAACAAGGTTAGTACACTATCGTCTATGTAATTGTCTATTAAAATAATGGATGATTGGGCATTTTTTATTACATCGCTTACAAACTGATAGGCATCATAAACCTGTCCATCAAAATACACCCCGCGTTGTGGTAGTTCATTATTTTCTAATGCAGTAAAAAGCTTGTTGAATTTTTGATCATGCTCTATCAATTTGTTTTCAATACTTGATAGACGTAAATGCTGGAGCGTTTCTTGACCAACTAATTTCCTCAATTCTACAAAAGCATTCATGATTTGAATGCTGACTTTTACAGCGATATCACTTCGTAAAACGGCAGATAACATAGCGACACCTTGTTCGGTAAATGCATACGGATTTACAGCGGAATGTTTTAACGATTCGAACCGGTCGCAATTTGCGACCAGTTCATCTTTTTCTTGGCTATTCAGCTGAAAACGAAATGTCTCGGGAAACCGGTCAATGTTACGTTTTACTTGCTCATTTAACCTTTTTACTTCCACCTGATACATTTCTGCCAGATCTCTGTCGAACATGACTTGTTTCCCCCGAATCGTAAAAATTCGGTTTTCTATATGTTGTTGGGAAAGGGTTAAATCTTTACTCATTCTTTTGGCAGTTCAATTTTAGACAAGTTCTCCGCAATAATCGTATTCAGTTCCGCTTCTCTGGCTAATTGTTCCTCTAAAGTTGTTTTCAATGACATAAAACGTTCTACAAAGTTGAAATCGTCTTCTTCATCTGGTAAACCTACATAACGCCCTGGTGTTAGGACATAATCCAACTCCGCTACTTTAGACACCGGCACCGATGCACAGAAACCAGCAACGTCTTCGTACTGCCCATCTACATTACGCCAATTGTGGTAAGTAGAAGCAATTAAGTCGATATCTTCTTTGCTCAACTCACGGTTTCTACGGTTGATCAAATGTCCTAAATTACGCGCATCGATAAACAAGATTTCGTTTTCCGTATTACGGAATTTGGCATTTGGTACTTTCTTACGGCGCATAAACCACAACGCCGCAGGAATTTGCGTATTCAGGAACAACTTGGCAGGCAAGTTCACAATACAGTCAATTAATCCTTCTTCGATCAGATTTTTACGGATCTCACCTTCGCCCGAAGTTTTAGAGGTTAAAGCTCCTTTTGCCAATACCACACCCGCTTGTCCTGTTGGTGCTAAGTGATGGATGAAATGTTGCAACCAACCAAAGTTGGCATTACCTACAGGCGGTGTACCAAACTGCCAACGCGCATCGTTACGCAATAAATCACCCGACCAATCGCTCACGTTAAACGGAGGATTGGCAATGATATAATCGGCTTTTAAATCTTTATGTGCATCGTTCAAAAACGAACCTTCCGAATTCCATTTAACCCCCGTAGAATCAATCCCACGAATGGCTAAATTCATCTTTGCCAAACGCCAAGTGGTTTGGTTAGACTCTTGTCCGAAAATCGAGATATCATCAATACGACCTTGACGCTCGGTTACGAATTTCTCCGACTGTACAAACATACCACCCGAACCACAACACGGATCGAAGACACGACCTTTGTAAGGTTCTAACATTTCGACCAATAACTCTACTACCGAACGAGGCGTGTAGAACTGTCCTCCCTTTTGACCTTCAGCTAAAGCAAACTGCCCTAAGAAGTATTCGAAAACGTGTCCTAATACATCGGCAGAACGCTCTTGGGTATCGCCAAAGTCGATATTACCAATTAAGTCAATTAAATCTCCTAAACTGGTAGGATCCAGATTTTGTTTGGCATATACCTTTGGTAAAATCCCTTTCAGATGAGGGTTTTCTGCCTCAATAGCATCCATCCCATCGTCTACAATTTTACCATTCGTAGTTTGTTTCGCCGAACTTTGTAAGAACGACCAACGCGCTGATGATGGCACGAAGAATACGTTTTCTGCGGTATATTCTTCTCTATCTTCGGGATCTGCTCCTTGATCGATTTGTTCAGTTAATTCTGCGTGCATTTTTTCAAATGCAATTGAGATATATTTTAGGAAGATTAGTCCAAGAACCACATCTTTGTACTCGGCAGCGTTGATGTTTTTACGTAGTTTATCGGCCGCTTTCCACAGTGTTTTTTCGATGGTTTCTTGTACCTCTTCTTTTTTCTTTTTAGCCATTTTGGTAAGTTAATTTGGTTTAAAAATGAGTTTTCCCAAATTTAGTAAATATTATTTTACTAAAACCATAGATTGAATATTAAGAGGTTATACTATTCACGCTCTTTTATCCTTCCTATCAGCAGGCACAGAAAGCACATTCATCATCTGGCGAAGGCGAGAGCGGACACGTTCGGAGTAATACTTTTCGATTTCGGAAGCTGATAGGTTGGTGGTGATATGGGTTTTGATGTTGAGGTTCATGAAGAGGTCGTAGCGAGAAAGGATAATTTCTGCCATGACGTTACATTCGTTTCCGAAATATTTGATGTTGTTTTCAGTTCCAAGATCATCAAAGCAAATATTTTTCTTAGGGAAATCGTAAGGAATACCTCTGCTGTATTTATCAATGGTGTTATATCCTTCTTTGATGAATTCGAATGATACATCTCTGCAGGTGGTATAAAAAAACTTCTGTTCTTTAACCATGATGCGTTGCATTAAACGGAACCAAGTTGTTTTTCCAATTCCAATTGGACCGGTTAATAAAATCCCTTTACATAAATCCATTTGTAGCTCTTGACATTTCTCTTCATCATTCAAGAAATAAGCAGCTAAGCGAATGATAAAGGGTATATCTTCTTTTTGAAAAGTGTAGTTTGAATGAATATGTTTTCTACCCTGTTGTTCTAAGTGAAATAATAGCTTTTGGTAATTAATCATTGTATTTTGATTTGGTTATAATGGTTCGTCGTATCGTTTGTTTACTGATGTATCTAAAGGTTTTTGGATACCAAATGTGTTGTTCTTTGCATATATGGGTGCATTGATCATCCAATTATTTGCAGCTGCTCTCCAATTCTTCATTTTGGTTTTACCTCCTACTAACCAACCAACCGACTCGAAATAATAGAAAAACTTCTCTGCATCAATAGTCGGTTTCCCTTTCTCTTTGAAGTAAGTTTTAGCTTGTTCTAATGTTGGTATATTTACCTTTTCTTTTTTGGCGGAACTTTTTTCTTTTGGTCTGAAATCTTCTTGATGCATCTGGTTGTTTTGTAGTGCAATTACGGATTGATTAGTTTCAAAATTTTGAACATTTTTTATCTCTTCCGTATATAAACAATTCTTATTGTTTATTGTTTTATTGTTTATATGTTTTATAAAAGGCTCGGTACCTTTTTCGGTAGGTGTTTCTAAAGCTGTATTATTTTGTGTACTGCTATGTTTGCTATCTTTACCAACGGCTTGATTATTATTTGAACTCCTACGATTTGTGAATTGTGCTGACTTTGTAAAATCAATAAGGTACACTTTACTCCCTAAAAATGGATTGTAAGAAGGTTTGTAAATGATATATCCATTATCATGTAAAATCTTCATAGAGCGATGATAAGTGCTTTTGGACATGATCTTACTTAAACGCATGATTTCATCACGTATTACAACTATTGGATTAGAGAATTGATGCCTGTTCCATGTATTGAATAATGCTAAATAAATAGAGATTTGGCTTGGAGATATATCTGGATCACTTTGTACTTTTTGAAAGAAGAATGATAAGTGTTTGATGTAGTTCATATTTAGTATGTTTTAAGTTATATTTATAAGGATTAACTTTCATTTTTATTCATGGGTTTATTATTTTAAGAATAATGTATTCATGAATCCTAGGAATTTGTCTTGACACAAAAACGAAACAAAAAAGTCAAGATTTCAATTCTCGACGGTCAATCATTATTTTGTTACACTAAAATGTTTAAATCACTCTTTACAATCGGTAAACATTTTTACGTTTCACACAATGGATTGACGCACGTCTATGAATTGTTATGCCATTATTATGCTTTTAAAAAGTATATAGATAAGGAAAAATAAGGGCAGGATTATTACTTATTCATCGTAATTAAACCTGCCTTAAATAACCAACCTAAACCAAATGAAAGCAATATCTATACGCGATGTGTACTGACTTTATTCTTGACGAGAAGTTTCTCGATATCATCTAAATTATAGTAGTAATGTTTACCTATTTGAGAAAATGAGATTTGATGAGTATTTCTTAAATCTAATAGTTTTGATCTAGAAATTCCTAGAATATCACAACATTCATTGGATTGTACCCATCGGTTTAAACTTTTATTCTCTAGTGCAATTTTAAGTTCTTTTACAATTTCATCTTTCAAAAATGAAATATCTTCTGGATGTAATCTTTTCTTGTTTTTCATTTGTTTTGAGGTTTAATTTTTGACTGAAACAAATTTCAAACAGTTTAAAAAATATTTTTATGTACTATATATTAACTACATAAAGAAAAATATAGATATCCCTAATGATGAGGATTGTAAAGGATAAAAAAATGAATTAAGATAAAATAGGTAGTAGATAAGTATATAAATTGACTTTTTTTTTAATCGATTAACTTCGCATTTAATTGATCACGGAGTAAATCAATAAACTTTGTTTTGTTTGATTTACGAGCTTTTATATTTTGAATCATGTTGTTGTGATTATGTAAATCGATATTAAATATGTCTTCAAAAAATTCCACTAATTCTTGTAATTCGATTTTTCCATCATTAATTGTTTTGCTCAAATACAGGGCATAAATCAATTCAACTAATAAGACTTTAGAAGAAGTCCAACGAAAATTATATTTTTTTTCATTTTTTGTATTATCCTTCTGATGAATAAACTCATTCAGTACACTAATTTTATGCTGAATGTATCGAATTACTTCTGGTATAGACTCTCTCTTACCTATTGCAATAGATATAGAGTTAGTTATGTAATTTTCATTCAGTACACAACTTAAATTATTACGCCTCCAACGGTAATGCTTGCGTAAGAATAAACGCTTTTTCTTTTTATTAGAGAGGGCTTTTGATTCATTTAATAACAATAATTCATCATCGTAGATATTATTAATTCGTTTAATACATTTTGTATAAAAAAGAATTTCTTCACCTATAGTAAAACAAGTGAGGTACTTTTCCTTTTCGATCATTGCAATTGATTTATGGAGGTAATACAATTTGAATATTTTAGGAAAATATGTTTTGAAGTAGATTATTTCATCATCTTTCGAACTGAAAATATGGGCTTTCAATTTCTCTTCAATGATGGTTAAATAATCTTCGGTTAATTGCATGGCTGAAGAAGAAAATTCGAAATCATCTACAATTTGTTGTCTTAGTTCAGCTAATTCATTCTCCAATTCGCTGAATACTTTTACTAGTGATTCACTCATATTGGCATTTAATTGATTAGTTTATTAATTCAGTATGAATTTAATAAAATCGATTAAAATCAACAATACTTAATAAAAAAAACTCCCAATCGGGAGTTTCTCTGTTTATAATACTTTACTTTTCTTCTTATCAAATATGTTTTTCAAATGTTCCATATCATGGCTGATTTTCTGTTCTGTTATTCTCGCATAATGTTGAGTGGTTGTAATACTATTATGACCTAACATTTTAGAAACTGATTCAATCGGTACTCCATTGGATAATGTGACTGTTGTTGCAAAAGTATGTCTGGCACAATGAAAAGTTAGTTCTTTGTTGATCCCTGCAATAGCTGCAATTTCTTTTAAGTAAACATTCATTTTTTGATTGCTGAATACAGGCAATAACTTTCCTCCTTTACACAATGGATGATCTTGATATTTGTTGATTATCTCTAAAGGGATATCCAATAAAGGAATTTTGGTAGGTGTTGAGGTTTTTTGACGATAAGTATGTATCCATAATTGTCCGTCAATCCCTTTTACAATATGATTCTTCGTGAGGTTATCAACATCGACATAAGCCAAACCGGTATAACATGAAAAAATAAATATATCACGAACCAATTTTAAACGTTCTGCAGGATGCTCATGTATGTAAATTTTTACAATCTCTTCTTCTGAAAGAAATATACATTCAACTTTTTCAATTTTCACTTTATAATTAACAAATGGATCTTTTCGAATCCAATCATTTGCCAAGCAATAGTTGATGATCTTTTTGAAGTTCTTAATGTACTTCACCGTAGTATTGTTATTGCAATTACGAACTGTACGAAAGTAAAAATCAAAGTCCATGATAAAGGCATGATCTATTTTCTCCAATGCCATGTCTTCAACTTTATATTGAAATTTTAAAAAGTCTTGTAAATGCTTTAATGTAGTTTCATAACGTAGGATGGTACCAGGAGCAAATTCTTTGTTTGCTAATTTTGATATTTGTTCATTGTGTAATTTAAAGATGGGTACAATCATACGAACGACCTCATCTTGTTTACGAGCAAATAAATTTTTAATATCATCCAAAGAGATCTCTTGATTTCGGATGTTATATTCTATTTCAAGATTAATAATTTGTGTTTTGATTTGATTAAGATAATTATTAATCGAACTAGCTTCAGTTACAGTAGGCTTTATTTTAGCGTTTTTAGCATCCCATGTTTTAGGATTGATAAACTTTTTAGTACTGAATTCCCATCGTTTTCCATTTAATGTAATGCGCACATAAATAGGATAAAACCCTTGTTTATTGGTTTTGGCACTTCTTGGGTAAATGTGAAGTTTTAAATCTTGTTTCATCTGATTCAAATTTTAATGGTTAATAAAAATTTAATTGGTTTTTGAATGAGAATCAAGATGTTCGAATGTTGTATAGGTTATATTGACAGCTATTAATACAGCCTATAAAACAGTTATAAAATAGGTTATTAAACTCTTCTACATCCCTTTTATATAAAGGATTTCCTTAATTTGCCGAGACCCTAATTTTAGTTGTAATTTAGGGTCTCGATAGGGTCTCTCTATTTATGTGCTTAGTTGTGCACAATTACACATAAAAACGCATAAAAAAACCCTATTTCCATTGAAATAAGGCTTTTTGTGATTAAATAACCATTAAAAAGTGGAGCTGGCGGGATTCGAACCCGCGTCCAAACAAGCAACAAATAAGCTTTCTACATGTTTAGTCTATTCTTAATTTTCGACGAAATCCTGAGAACAAACACTCTGTCATTCGCTTATCATCTAAAATCTCGAAACCTATCCGATGCACTAAGGTTTCTATTCTTACTTTCCCGTGTTCCTTTATCAAACGCCGTAAGTCAAGGCTTTTGAGGAACATTCAGCTTCTATACCTTGTATAGACGTGGCGAATTCTTACTAAAATTCAGAATTATGCAGCTAAAGCGTACTCTTCGTTGCCAGTTAAAAAGTTGAAGTGCCTGATTAAAGTGAGTACACAACCTATCACTACATGCTTACTTACCCATTGGCCCTGCTGTCAAAACCAGTCAGCCCCTTTTTAGTAAATGGTCAATTCAATAATTGACGGATGCCAAATGTACAAATTTTATACCAAATAGAATTAACTTTTTCTAAACATACTTATTCAATATAAATTTTTAAATTAGAACAAGTAAAAAATTTAAAATCACATAAATATGTCAAATTTAGTAAATCTACCAGCTTTCAAAGCGCACTATGACAATTATATTAATGGAAAATTTACGGCACCAAAATCAGGAAAATACTTTGATGTTGTAACGCCACTTACTGGAAAAGTTTTTACAAAAGCTGCGCATTCTTCAGAAGAAGACTTAGTAAAGGCGGTAGATGCTGCTCACGAAGCTTTCAAAAGTTGGAGTCAAACTTCGCCAACGCAACGAAGCATTATTTTGAATAAAATTGCAGATCGAATCGAAGAAAATCTACAAAATGTTGCGGCTGTAGAAACTTACGATAATGGAAAACCAGTTCGTGAAACGTTGAATGCTGATATTCCTTTGGCAATCGATCATTTCAGATATTTTGCTTCGGTAATTCGTGCTGAGGAAGGTTCTATCAACGAATTAGATAAAGATACAGTTTCAATTATTATCCACGAGCCAATTGGTGTTGTTGCGCAAATTATTCCTTGGAACTTCCCAATTTTGATGGCGGTTTGGAAATTAGCTCCTGCGTTAGCTGCTGGAAACTGTGTGGTTTTAAAACCTGCTGAATCTACTCCTATCTCGATTTTATATCTATTCGAATTAATTGGAGATTTATTACCTCCAGGAGTTGTTAACATTGTAAATGGTTTTGGTGGAGAATTAGGTCGCGCATTGGTGACAAATCCTAAAGTATCGAAAGCTGCATTTACAGGATCTACAGCTACAGGACGTTTCGTGATGCAATATGCAACAGAAAATATTATTCCGGTTACCTTAGAATTAGGTGGAAAATCACCAAACGTGTTCTTCGAATCTGTGATGGATCATGATGATGATTTCTTAGACAAAGCAATTGAAGGTGCAGTATTATTTGCACTTAATCAAGGTGAAATTTGTACGTGTCCTTCGCGATTATTGATTCAAGAATCTATTTATGATAAGTTTATTGCACGAGTTGTAGAACGTGTAAATATGATTAAAGCAGGAAATCCTCTTGATCCAGAAACAATGATTGGTGCGCAAGCTTCTCAAATTCAATATGACAAAATTTTAAGTTATATTAAATTAGGAAAAGAAGAAGGTGCAGAAGTTTTAACTGGTGGAGATGCTAATCATTTACAAGGAGATATCGAAAATGGTTATTACATCAAACCAACATTATTTAAAGGAAATAACAAGATGCGTATTTTCCAAGAAGAGATTTTTGGACCTGTGTTAGCTGTGACAACTTTTAAAGATGAAGCAGAAGCGATTGAGCTTGCTAATGACACAATTTATGGTTTAGGAGCTGGTGTTTGGACGCGTGATGCACATCAATTGTATCAAATTCCACGTGCTATTCAGGCTGGTCGTGTTTGGGTTAATCAATATCATAGTTATCCTGCTGGAGCGCCTTTTGGAGGTTATAAACAATCTGGAATCGGACGTGAGAACCACAAAATGATGTTAGATCATTATCGTCAAACTAAAAATATGTTAGTTTCTTATAGCAAAAAGAAACTTGGATTCTTCTAGTCAAAACATTTAAAAATGCTACCATTGATATCTATTTTAATAATAATTTAAAACCATAATATTATGATTCCAAAAACAATGAAAGCGGCGGTTGCACAAGGATATGGACAACCTTTAAAAATTCAAGAAGTTCCAGTAAAAACTCCTGGGCGATATGAAGTTCTCGTAAAAGTAATCGCATGTGGTGTTTGTCATACAGATTTGCATGCAATTGATGGAGATTGGCCTGTAAAAGCTAAAATGCCTTTAATTCCTGGACACGAAGGGGTTGGTATTGTCGTAGCATGTGGACCAGAAGCTCAAGTGAAAGAAGGTGACGCTGTTGGTGTTCCTTGGTTATATAGCGCTTGTGGATGTTGTGATCATTGTATTACTGGATGGGAAACACTTTGCGAAGCTCAACAAAATGGTGGATATAGTGTAGATGGTGGATTTGCTGAATATGTAATTGCAGACTCTAGGTATGTAGGGCATTTAAAATCGAATACAAACTTTCTAGAAATAGCTCCAATTTTATGTGCTGGTGTAACAGTGTATAAAGGATTAAAAGAAACGGATACTAAACCTGGAGAGTGGGTTGCTATTTCTGGAATTGGAGGCTTAGGACATGTTGCTGTACAATACGCAAAAGCAATGGGATTGAAAGTAGCTGCTATAGATGTTGCTGATGACAAACTAGATCTAGCAACAAAACTTGGAGCTGATATAACTGTAAATGCTAAAAATACAGATCCTGGAAAATTTTTGCATAAAGAAGTTGGCGGAATGCATGGAGCTCTAATTACTGCAGTATCTCCAATTGCTTTTAAACAAGGAATTGATGTATTAAGACGTAAAGGAACAATTGCTTTAAACGGATTACCTCCAGGATCATTCGAACTACCTATTTTTGAAACTGTTCTAAAACGAATCACCGTAAGAGGTTCTATTGTTGGAACAAGAAAAGACTTACAAGAAGCATTAGATTTTGCTAACGAAGGTTTGGTAAAAGCTACTGTAACACCAGCTAAATTAGAAGACATTAATGATGTTTTTGACAAAATGAAAAAAGGTCAAATTGATGGTCGAATAGTATTAGATATAGCTAGTACAACTTAAAAAAAAATTTTTCTGTATGAAATCAATTAATCGTATATCTGCATCTGATAAAGCAAAAAAACTTCTAGTTGAATTAAAAGCAAAACATGGCGATTTAATGCTTTATCAAGCGGGAGGTTGCTGTGAAGGAACGCAACCGCAATGTTTCAGAAAAGGAGAATTTTATCTTCGATACAAAGATGTTTGCATAGGAGAAATTGATGGAGTAGAATTTTGGATTGACAAAGATTTGTTCGAATATTGGAAACATGCACATTTCGAATTAGATGTAATTGATGCAATTGGCGCAGGAGGTTTTTCGTTAGAAGTTCCGCTTGGCAAAACATTTAAAGTCAATTATCGAATATTCTCTCAAGAAGAACTTAATCAATTAGACGAAGTCAAAATCAATTTATAAAAGAAAAGCCATTTGCAATGCAAATGGCTTTCTTATTTATGATAGAAATAATTTTATCCTAAAACTTCAATCGCTTTGTTGATACGCGCAATCGTTTCCTCTTTTCCTAAAGTTGCCATAATTACAGGAACATCTGGTCCTTGTAATGCACCAACTAAACTAAGACGTAAAGGCATTCCGATTTTTCCAAATCCAATTTCTTGCGTTGTAACATATTCTGCCATTGCATCGTGTAAAATTTCTGAAGTAAATTCTGATGAATTTAAAACTTCTATAAATTTTCCTAAAATCTCTTTCGAATCATCTTTCCAAGCTTTTTTAGCTGCTTTCTCGTCGTAAGTAGAAGGAGCTATATAAAAGAATTGACCTTGTTCGAAAATATCTTTTACAAAGTTTGCTCTTTCTTTTAACAATTCAACCACTTTTGCATCTAAAGCTGGATTCGCTTCGATTCCGTTTTCTTTTAAAACTTCTTCGAAAGATGGCAATAATTCTTCAACAGATTTTTGTTGTAAATATTGGTGATTAAACCAAGTTGCTTTTTCTGGAGAAAAACGTGCGCCCGATTTTGAAACTTTTTCTAATGAAAATAATTGAATCAATTCTTCCATTGTAAAAATCTCTTGATCAGTTCCAGAATTCCATCCCAATAAAGCTAACATATTCAACACTGCATCTGGGAAATAACCTTCTTGTTTGTATCCTTTTGCAATTCCTTCTTCTGTTTTCCATTCCATTGGGAAAACTGGAAATCCGTGTTTGTCTCCATCACGTTTACTTAATTTTCCTTTTCCTTCTGGTTTCAAGATTAATGGTAAATGTGCGAAACGAGGCGCTTCCCAACCAAATGCATCATACAATAATTCGTGCAAAGCCATTGATGGTAACCATTCTTCTCCACGAATTACGTGAGAAATTCCCATCAAATGATCGTCCACAATATTGGCTAAGTGATACGTTGGCATTCCATCAGATTTAAACAAAACTTTATCATCTAAAGTTGACGCATCAATCGTGATTTTTCCACGAATCATATCATCCAATAAAACTGTACGCGAATCATCAATTTTGAAACGAATCACATATGGGGTTCCATTCTCAATTAAGGCTTTTGTTTCAGCTTCCGTCATTGACAATGAGTTTTTCAATTTTCCTCTTGTCGACCAGTTATAAATAAATGTTTCTTTATTTTCTTCTGCTTTTGCACGTGCAGCATCTAATTCGTCTGCCGTATCAAACGCATAATATGCATTTCCTGAAGCTAATAATTCGTCTACATATTGTTTGTAGATTTCTTTACGCTCTGATTGACGATAAGAACCTAAATCTCCACCAAAACCAACACCTTCATCAGGAGTTAAGCCTAACCATTTCAACGAATCGATAATATATTGTTCAGCACCTTCCACATAACGTGTTTGGTCTGTATCTTCAATTCTTAATAAGAATTTTCCGTTATTATGTTTTGCGAAAAGATAATTGTATAACGCAGTACGGACTCCTCCGATGTGTAACGCACCTGTTGGACTTGGCGCAAATCTTACACGAACTTCTTTTGCCATTGTATCAAAATTTTTGCAAATTTAAGTCGTTCAATTCTATAATAGATATTTATTTTAAATAATATTCTATTTTTAACTTCTAAAAAGTAAAATTCAACAAAATAAAACCACATAAAAATGAAATTATATAAAATAGAAACAGGAAATTTTAAATTAGATGGCGGTGCCATGTTCGGAATTGTACCAAAATCGATTTGGAATAAAACCAATCCTGCTGATGATAGAAATTTAATCGATCTTGCGATGAGATGTCTATTAATCGAAGATGGTGAACGATTAATTTTGATTGATACTGGAATCGGAACAAAACAAGACGCAAAATTCTTTGGTTTTTATTATTTATGGGGCGATGCAACTTTAGATAATTCTTTAGCAAAACATGGTTTTCATCGCGATGATATTACTGATGTTTTCTTAACTCATTTACATTTTGATCATTGTGGTGGCGCAATTCAATACAACAAAGAGAAAAATTATTTAGAAGCTTCATTCAAAAACGCAAAATTTTGGTCGAATGCGAATCATTGGGATTGGGCAGTAAATCCAAATCCTCGCGAAAAAGCATCTTTCCTAAAAGAAAATATTTTACCTCTACAAGAAAGTGGACAACTTAATTTGATTGATTTGCCTCAAAATGGATCAATTTTAGAAAATTCTCCACTTGGTTTTGATATTTTATTTGTGGATGGACATACCGAAAAACAAATGTTGCCAATTATTACATACAAAGGCAAAAAAATAGTTTATATCGCAGATTTAATCCCAACTGTAGGACACATCCCGTTAATTTATGTCATTGGGTTTGATACACGACCTTTAATAACAGTTGAAGAAAAAGGAACGTTTTTACAAAAAGCAGTCGAAAATGAATATATTTTGTTTTTTGAACACGATCATGTCAACGAATTGGCTAAATTAAAATTAACAGAAAAAGGTGTAAGATTAGACCAAACCTATTCATTTTCAGAAGTTTTTGATTCAATTTAAAATCAATTCCATAACCGAAATGATTTCACAAATTCAGAAAAATATTTTCATACCTTTGTGTTGTCATTAAAAAAAATTATAGAAGCATGGGATGTGGATCTTGTGGAACTTCTAATGGCCTTCCGAAAGGATGTAACAATAATGGTGCTTGTGGCACTGATGGTTGTGGAAAATTATCAGTTTTTGATTGGTTATCGAATATGCAACTTCCAAATGGACAAGAAAAGTTCAATTTTGTGGAAGTTCGTTTCAAAAACGATCGAAAGTTTTATTATAAAAACGAAAACAACATATCTCTAAATATTGGCGATGTAATCGCTGTTGAAGGAACACCTGGTCATGATATTGGGGTTGTTACACTTACGGGTGAGCTTGTTAGAATCCAGATGAAAAAGAAGAATCTTTCGTGGACTGCGGAAGATGTCAAGAAGGTTTATCGCAAAGCGAACCAAAAAGATATAGAAACTTGGGTAGAGTTTCGTGATAGAGAAAAACAAACAATGGTTGATTCTCGAATTATAGCGAAAAACCTTAATTTGGAAATGAAAATTTGTGATGTTGAGTACCAAGGAGATGGAGCGAAAGTTACATTTTATTATACAGCAGAAGGACGTGTCGATTTTCGTCAATTAATCAAAGAATACGCAGGTAAATTTGGCGTAAGAATTGAGATGAAACAAATCGGATATCGTCAAGAAGCAGCAAAAGTTGGTGGAATTGGATCTTGTGGACGCGAATTATGTTGTTCTACTTGGTTAACAGATTTCCGCTCTGTGAGCACTGCTGCGGCACGTTATCAACAATTGTCAATTAACTCGCAAAAGTTAGCTGGACAATGTGGTAAATTAAAATGTTGTCTAAATTTTGAATTAGATTCATATTTAGATGCATTAAATAGTTTTCCGTCAATGGAAAGCCGTTTCGAGACTGAAAAAGGTTGGGCACATTGTGTTAAAATCGACGTTTTCAAGAAAGAAATGTGGTTTGCTTATGACAAAGGAGGAATTGTTTGGTACAAATTTTCGGTAAACGATATTCAAGAGTTTTTAGCAATTACTGCAAAAGGTCAAAAAACTGAACCTTTAGAAGATTTAGCTAAAAATGTAGAGGAATCGAAACCAGATTTTGCAGATGTAATTGGTGAAGATTCTTTAGAACGTTTTGAACGTAAAGAAAAAAAGAACAAAAAACGTAAAAGAATTAAGAATAATCAAAATTCTGGAAACGAAAAAGTTGCAGCGAATGCTAATAATCTGAAACCTCAGAAGGCAAAACAAAAACAGCCGAATGAAGCGAAAGATAAAGCAAATCGTCCTGAAAATAAACAAGGAAAGAATCCAAATCAGTCTAAAAAGAATAATCAAAATAGACCGAACAAAAATTCGAATCCTAATCAGAATCAGCAACAACAAAATCAGCCAAAAGAGAAGCAACAGCCAACTCAAGCGAAAGAGCAACAAGCTCAACCAAATACTGATCAGCAAAAGCCGCAAGGAAATAATCGCAATCGCAATCAACAAAAGCGAAAACCGAATAATCCGAGCAATAATAGCCAACAAAATAATCAAACAAATCAGGCTAATCAGTCAACTCAACAACCAAAAAAACAACCTCAGCAAAATAATCAAAATGCTGAACAAAAATCGAAAACTAAGGACGAGAATCAAGCAAATAATTCTCAACCGAATCCAAATAAATCGAAGAATCGAAATAAAAAAAGATTTAATCGTGGGCCAAAACCAGATGATACACAACAGTAGTTTGCTTTTTATTTTAGTCTTTTTATTGTTTAGTTGTGAGGCTAAACATTATTATCAAGACACAAAAGATATGAAAGACGAATGGAAGAGTAATCAGCCTCAAACCTTTACGTTTGATGTAAAAGATCCTAAACCTTCGGCTGTTAACATTGGATTTGTGTTAAGAAATAATACGTCGTATGAATATAGTAACTTATATTTGTTCACGAAATTCATCGATCCTAAAGGAAATGAAATGATTGATACCTTACAGTATTACATTGCAAATCCTGATGGAAGTTGGATTGGTAAAGGAATGACAACAAAAGAAATGATGTTGGTTTATCGCGAAAATTTACCAATAAAAGACTCTGGTCGCTATCAACTAAAAGTTTGGCAAGGTATGCGAACAAAGAATTTGAAAGGAATCGAAGACATTAGTTTGATTGTTGATAAAGCTGAATAATACAGAATGGAAAACAATAAAAATCCTAAAACAAGCACAACTTCTAAAGCAAAAAAGAAGTTCAATAGCTTTTCATTAGCCAAAAAAATAATCGTTACCATTTGGGTACTGTTTTTTTGTGCCGTATTAGGAATTTTCGGAATCTTTTGGGCGACATCTAACGGATGGTTAGGTGAAATTCCCAATGTACGTGATTTAGAAAATCCTGATATTTATGTTTCATCAGAAATTATTTCTTCTGATGGTGTTTTGTTAGATCGTTTCGAAGCAGAACGCAGAACACCAGTCGATTACAAAGATTTACCTCCACATTTAGTTGACGCATTGTTAGCAAAAGAGGACGTTCGTTTCTTTGATCACTCAGGTGTAGATATTAAAGCAGCAGCTCGTGCAATTACTTCTGGAGGAGAATCTGGAGGTGGTTCTACTATTACACAGCAGTTAGCAAAACAATTGTACACAAAAGATCCTTCTTCTAATAAAGTAAAACGTGTTTTACAGAAATTAAAAGAATGGGTAACTTCTGTTCAGTTAGAAAAATTGTATACAAAAGAAGAAATCATTGCGATGTACTTCAATAAGTTTGACTTTATCTATGGTGCAAAAGGAATTGAATCTGCTTCTAAAGTTTATTTCAACAAAACAACGAAAGAATTAAATTTAGATGAAGCTGCAACATTGGTTTCGATGTTTCAAAATCCGGTAGCGTATAATCCTGTAAAATATCCTGAAGTTTCTAAAAAGCAAAGAAATCTTGTCTTAAAGCAAATGATGAAATACAACAAAATTTCTCAAGCTGAAGGAGAAGCTGCGCAAAATGCGCCTTTGGTTACGGATAAGCAAGATATTATGAAACATGATGAATCACATTCAGCATATTTCAAATCTGCTTTGAGAAAAGAAATTCAACAATGGATGGTTGATTATGAGAAAGAAACAGGAAAATCTTATAACCTTGAAAAAGATGGTCTAAAAATCTATGTAACATTAGATTCAAGAATGCAAAATTTAGCTGAAGAAGCGGTTAAAAAACAATTAAAAGTTTTACAAGATCAATTCTTTGGTGAGCAACGTGGACGTAGTTTAGCACCATTTTATAATATTTCTGCTGCAAAAAGAACACAAATCTTTAAGCAAGCAATGGCCCGTACAGATTTGTACAAAAAGATGAAAGCCGAAGGAAAATCTGAAGCTGAAATCGAAACTGTTTTCAATACACCTCGCGACTCTGTTCAGTTCTTTACATGGAATGGAATTCAGTACAAAAAAGGGAAAACATTGATGGATTCAATCGAATATCACAAACATATTTTACAAGCTGGTTTGATGTCAATGGATCCAAAAGATGGAACAATCAAAGCTTGGGTTGGAGGAATCGATTGGAATTATTTCAAATTTGACCACGTAAAACAAGCGCGCCGTCAGGTAGGTTCTACGTTCAAACCGTTTGTTTATGCAACAGCGATTAATCAATTAGGATTAACACCTTGTCATACTGTTTCTAATGAAAGAATTCCAGGGAATTGGTCTCCTCGAAATGCTAATGGTAAATATGGTGGATCTCAAGATTTAAGAACTGCATTAGCTTACTCAACAAATATTGTCGCTGCTCGTTTGATTATGCAAACAGGTACAGAACCTGTAATTCAAATGGCTCGTGACCTTGGTGTTGAATCTCCTATCGTAAAAGATCCTACAATTGCATTAGGTTCTGCCGATTTATCACTGTATGAAATGGTTGGTGCGATGAGTGCTTTTGCAAATGGTGGTATTTACATTAAACCGCAATTAATCTTAAGAATAGAAGATAAGCAAGGAAAAGTTATCAAAGATTATACGCCTCAAACACGAGAAGTTGTTAATGAAAACGTAGCGTATACTATGATTGATTTGATGAAAGGTGTTGTAGAAAGAGGTTCTGGTTCGCGTCTTAGAAATAGATATAACATCACAGCAGAAGTTGCTGGTAAAACAGGTACAACAAACGAAAACTCTGATGGTTGGTTTATGGGATTAACACCAAATTTAGTCACTGGAGTTTGGGTTGGTGCAGAAGACCGATTTGCTCACTTTGCAAGTACAGCCACAGGACAAGGAGCTAATACAGCTTTACCTATTTGGGCTTACTATATGCAAGGAGTTTACAAAGAAGGAGGAAAATTTGGCGTAACAGCTGGAGATAAATTTGATAAACCTAAGGACATTGAAAAACACTGGGATTGTTCGAATACATACGGATTCCATCAATATGATGAAATGTATGATCCAGGTCCAATTATCGAAGGAAGTGGTAGTGAAAGCGTAGGCGAAAACTATGAAGTTCCTGATGAAGAAGGTCAATAATTAAATTGATATAAACAAAATAGCCACTCAAAATTGAGTGGTTATTTTTATGATTTATAATTCTTCTTTTTCCTCTTCGTTATCAAACTGATTGTTGTATGCTTCACGTTCTTGTGCCAATTTCTTTTCACGTTGTTTTTTCTTAAAATCTCGAATCGTCATATACGTTAACAACACTACAAGCGCTGCAACCAAAAAATAATTAGCATACGTAAATAAGTTCGTAATTGTATCCGTTACCACCTCATCTGGTGTTACAACAGCTTTTTCTTCCATAGGAAATATTTATTATTGATAGAATTCTTTCGGATATTCTACCATTCCATTTATATTTTTCAACGCATCTACAACCAACTCAATTGCCATACAATTTTCATCTGGAACATCAAAAGGTAACTGAATATCAAATTCAGATGCTTTTCTGTAACCAAATTTAGGATAATAAGTTGGATGACCTAACAAAATAATCGATTCAAAACCTAATTCTTTCGCTTTCTTATGCGTAAATTCTATTAAATGACCACCAATTCCATTTCCCTGATAATTAGGTAAAACCGCTACAGTAGCAAGCGCTAAAGAATCATACGAAGAATTAGAATGATTAATTTTAATCTTTGTCAATAAAACATAACCAACAATAAGTCCATTCATTTCAAAAACAATAGACAAATCAGGAACAAAACCATCAGAATTTCGTAATCGTTCAACTAAAAATTGTTCACGATGATCACTATATTCTTCATTTTCAAAAGCTTTTTCAATCAATTCAAAAACCTGATTATAATCTTTTTCCTCCTCTTTTCTAACAAACATTCCAACTATCAATTGATTAACCTTATAAAATTAGAAAAAGGTTTTAACAAAACAAACAACAAATCGTATCTTTGTAGCTTATAGATTTTAAGCAAATGAGTCAACCAAAAAGATATACAATTACAGCGGCTTTACCTTATGCTAACGGACCATTGCACATTGGTCACATGGCAGGTGTTTACGTTCCTTCTGATATTTATGCGCGTTTTTTACGAAGAAAAGGAAAAGATGTAGCATTTATTGGAGGTTCTGACGAACATGGTATTCCAATTACAATTCGTGCCAAAAAAGAAGGCGTTACGCCTCAAGACATTGTTGATCGTTACCACGAAAACATCAAAAATACATTGGCTAATTTTGGTGTGACGTTCGATATTTATTCTCGTACAACATCAGATAAACACAGAGAAGTTGCTCAAGATTTCTTCAAAACGTTGTATGATAACAACAAGTTTACAGAAGATGTTACGGAACAATTTTACGATGAAGATGCGCATGAATTTTTAGCGGATCGATACATTCGTGGTGAATGTCCGAAATGTGGTAATCCTGATGCTTACGGCGATCAATGTGAAAAATGTGGCTCTACATTAAGCCCAGAAGAATTGATTAATCCTCGTTCTGCTTTATCTGGAAATACTCCAATCAGAAAAGAAACAAAAAACTGGTATTTACCATTAGATCAATACCAAGATTTCTTATCAAAATGGATTTTAGAAGGTCACAAAAATGATTGGAAATCGAGTGTTTATGGTCAAGTAAAATCTTGGTTAGATGATGGTTTAAAACCTCGTGCAATGACACGCGATTTGAACTGGGGAATTCCTGTTCCTGTTGATGGAGCTGAAGGAAAAGTAATGTATGTTTGGTTCGATGCGCCAATTGGTTATATTTCTTTCACACAAGAATGGGCAGAGAAAAACGGTAAAAACTGGAAAGATTATTGGCAAAATGAAGAAACGAAATTGGTTCATTTCATCGGAAAGGACAATATCGTTTTCCACTGTATCATTTTCCCAACAATGATGAAAGCGCATGGCGATTACATTATGCCTGATAATGTTCCTGCAAACGAATTCTTGAATTTAGAAGATGATAAAATCTCAACTTCTCGTAATTGGGCGGTTTGGGCACACGAATATTTAGAAGATTTCCCAAATCAACAAGATACATTGCGTTATGTGTTGACGGCAAATATGCCTGAAAATAAAGACAATAACTTTACGTGGAAAGATTTCCAAACAAAAAACAACTCAGAATTAGTTGGAATTTTAGGAAACTTTATTAACCGTGTAATGGTGCTTTCTCACAAATATTACGAAGGAATTGTTCCTGCAAAAACAATTGAATTTGAAGAATTAACTGAAATCAAATATTTTGCAAAGCGCATTGGTGATCATTTAGAGAAATATGAATTCCGTGCTGCGTTGACAGAATATATGAATTTAGCTCGTCTTGGAAATCAATTTTTACAAGCGCAAGAACCTTGGAAAAAAGGTGATGATCCAGAAGCTGTAAAAGGAATTATGTATGCTGCGACGCAAATTGCTGCGGCATTAGGACAATTGGGAGAACCATTTATTCCATTCGCTTCTGAAAAAATGTTGGCTATGATGAATGTAGAAAAAATGAGTTGGGATGATTTAGAATCAACAGACGAATTTGTAAAAGCTGGACATCAATTAGGTCAATCTGAACTAATCTTTGCGAAAATTGAAGACGAAGCAATCGAAGCACAAATCAATAAATTAAACGAAAGTAAAGTCAAAAATAATATGACAAATCCAAACGCAGAACCTCAAAAAGAATTGATTTCTTTTGATGATTTCCAAAAAATGGATATCCGTATCGGAACTATTTTAGAAGCGAAAAAAGTTGAAAAAGCAGACAAATTATTCGAACTAAAAGTGGATACAGGAATGGACGTTCGTACGATTGTTTCTGGTATTGCAGAACATTTTACGTTAGAAGAAATCGTAGGAAAACAAGCAATGGTTTTAGCAAATTTAGCGCCTCGTAAAATTCGTGGAATCGAATCGAACGGAATGTTATTATTCGCTGATAAAGTAGACGGAAAATTAACGTTTGTAAATCCAGAAGAAGAAACGCCAAACGGTGTTCAAGTTGGATAGACTTAGATTTTAGATATAAGTATTGAGATAGTAGAAAGCCACTTCGATGAAGTGGCTTTTATTATGTTGTTTATTAATTTTATTAGAAATTATTAATTGATAATAATATAATATTTACGTCCTTTTTTATTATTAATATTTTCTAAAAGATTAGTACTTGTAATTTTTAAAGTATCATATTTTTTTATTTTAACAGAATTAAAGGGTAAATAATTCCCTAGATAACCTCTGTTTCCAAATAAAAAAATACTATCATTTGGGTTTAAGTTGTAGATTCCTTCCTCAAAATTATCTATTCCATTTATTTTTTTAGAATTAATTTTATTGTAGGAATTGCCTTGTTTTATTCCTATTCTTTTTTCTATCGATGGATAGGTTTGTAATTCAATTTTAGAATTAGTGTTATTTACAATATAAACATTATATCCAGGATAACAGCTTATAATAGATAATAAAAAACTAAGTAAAACAATATATTTTTTCATCTTCTAAGGATATTCTGGAAAAGTAAACGAATCGCCTTGATTTGGCTTATTTTTTCGTTGAGTTGGATTATCTTCTTTTGTTATTTGATGCTCATTCAGTTCATGTGCTGCGGTAAACGAAGTAACCATTGTATTCAGCATTTCCGAAGCGGCAGTTGGTGAATTTGGCAACAAAACTAATTTACTTCCAGATTTTTCTCCAATCGCTTGCAATGTATCATAATGTTGCGTCACCACAATTAGCGCAGAAGCTTCTTGTGACGTAATTCCTGCTCCATTCAAAACATCTACAGATTCCAATAAACCTTTTGCAATTTCACGACGTTGATCCGCAATACCTTGTCCTTGCAAACGCTTCGATTCTGCTTCGGCTCTTGCTTTTTCTACAATCAAAATACGTGCAGCATCACCTTCATATTGCGCTGCTAATTTTTCACGTTCAGCTGCATTAATACGATTCATCGCATGCTTTACTTGCTCATCTGGATCAATATCGGTTACCAAAGTTTTGACAATTTCGTAACCATATGAATTCATTGCTTCCTGCAATTCACTTTTTACAGCAACCGCAATATCATCTTTCTTCTCGAAAACATCATCTAAACGAAGTTTTGGAACTTCAGCTCGGACAACGTCAAAAACGAAAGAAGTTATTTGCGTATAAGGATTATCTAATTTGTAAAATGCATCATAAACTTGAGTTTTGATGACTTGATATTGAACAGAAACTTTCAATCGAACAAATACATCATCTTTTGTCTTCGTTTCGACAACAACGTCTAATTGTTGAATTTTAAGAGACATTTTTCCAGCAATTCTGTCTACAATCGGAATTTTGAATTGTAATCCTGGATTACGAATACTATTAAATTTCCCGAAACGCTCGATTACAACCGCAGTTTGTTGTTTTACTGTAAAGACGAATAAAAAAAGGAAAATAATTCCAAGAAAAACGATCACGCCTAAATATCCCATAAGTTTTAGTGTTTTGAATTTGTTGGATTAAGATACAAAAAAAATTAGGAATGTTAAGTTATAACATTCCTAATTCGAATTTTGCTTCTTCGCTCATCATATCTCTATCCCAAGGTGGATCGAACGTAATTTCTACGTAACATTTCGTTACATATTCTATCTCTTCTACGCGCTGTTCTACCTCTAGAGGTAAACTTTCAGCCACAGGACAGTTTGGAGATGTAAGGGTCATGGTAACTTTTACTTCACCATCTGCATTCACCTGTGCATCGTAAACCAATCCCAATTCATATATATCAACTGGAATCTCTGGATCGTAAACTGTTTTGAATTTTTCAACCAATTTTTCTCCAATCGAATCTAATTGTTGTTCTGTTAATGCCATTGTTATCAACTGTTATTGTTCTGCAAATGTACGAATAGTTTAGCTTACGTGGAATTTTTCTAAATAGTCTCTCCTTAAACTACTT
>NZ_DLJI01000047.1:0-82019 GCF_002484185.1 Empedobacter sp. UBA7620
TAGGTCGTCGCCAGTTTTTATTAAAAGCCTCAAGATTATTTCTTGAGGCTTTTTTTATGGTTATACTTTTTTGTAAAATGTATTAAGTAAAATGTAAGTTCTACATCTAACAAATCAACTATGTTTTATAAAACAAGAAGCTTCCAATCAGCAAATAAGAGGCTTCTAATTAGTCAACAAGAAGCTTCCCTTTTTTTTACTCAGAACTTTTATTCTGTAAGCCTTAAATCTTATGTCTTAACTTATTATTCATAACTCAGCTCTTACATTATTAATGTTTATATTCTTTTGCTTATATTCTATGAATAAATATAAATGAAAGGAAAAGAGCGAGGGAACGTCTTAATATTATTTGTTAAAGATTCGTTTTATTAGATTGAACATAATCAAATAGAAAACTATAGAAATAATCATCAATTCAATATTAGTATTCAAATAGTTGATTATTTCCTTGGGTTGGTTAAAGATTGTTTTTATCAAATCTATCGATCCAGAAATTAATTTGTATTGATAAGTGATTATTATTCTATATACAATGTAGATCATCACAAATTGGTTGAAAAGACCATATAAAAATATAAATGTTTCTTTTTTACTTGTTAATTTAAACTTGAAAGGATTTTTAAAGAACCTGCTTACGCTATTAGTACTACTTGGTAAAAGATTTGGAATATCTGTAAGATCCGAGACTATCCAATAGCCATCTGTACGAATAAATGGAATCAATTGATAAAGAATAATCATTGTACTAATACCTATCACATCTAATAATTGGTGATTATGTGTAATAAGATAGACGATATATAATGCTGCAATTATAAAAAGTTGTACATAAACGCCTGCTAAGTTTGTAATAATTCGTTCTTGTTTTTTGGCAGACCAAATGGGCGTGATATTTGAATAAAAGACTGGAAAAATGAAATAAATTCCAACCCCAACTTCTCCATTTTTTTTTGTAAATCTATTACAAGCTGCAACATGTCCAAATTCATGAATAAAAGCACTCACTAAATACAATAGAAATAAAAGAAGCATATATTCTTTCTCAAGATGAAAATGATGCATTTGAGTAAGATTATATATAGAGAGGCTAAATAATATTGTAAATACAATCCAAAAGAAAGTAGGTTGAAATAGAGGCTGTAATAGTTTTGAAATTGAAGCTGCGTTTTCTTTAGAAATTAATTTTGTTTCGAAAAGAATAAATGATTTTTCTTTTTTTTGCTGACTATTTACTTTATCTAACTCTAAACTTTTTAGATTTTGTTTTACAATTTTGTCGAAATCTTCATTAGAAACATAATCAAATTCTTGAATGAAGTCTTGATAAGAGTTCTCAAGATTATAGTGATTTCGTTTTAAGATTTCTAATAAAATTTTTATTTCTTCACTTACAATAAAAAATTTTTCTGAATGTTCTAAGACCCAAGTTTGCTCATTTTTTTTTGTGAAAGAAAAATTTATATCTGTTAATGTACTAAGCATTTCTGATCTCATCTATTTGGTTTTTCCAATCTTTAAGTTGAATATCGATTGCATCTATCCAATTAGCAATTTTTACTAAATCATACTTTAATGCAATTTCTTTTGCAGCAGAAAATTGTTCTTCCATAAATTCAAATTGAGGATTAGATAATTCTTCAAGAGCAAAGAAAGCTTTGTGTGTATAGAGTTGATTATCTGGGTGATAATCGTTGTCGTTTTTAAGAAACTGAATAGTATTTGAAATAATATAAGTGAATTGTTTTTCTCGTAAATCATCACCAATATCTGTTATGTCATCATACATTTGTATTCCTTTGAAAATATAAGATAGCATCAATTTTATATCTTCTGATGGATAATCAGATTGTAAAAGATTTATTCCATCTACAATAAAAAAGACTGGAATATGCTTTTCTACAGCAATTTGTTCAAATTCTTCTTTGGATAAAATAGTTGAATCGAAATCCCATAATTTTTCTTTGATTAAAGCATCAAAATAAATTTTACTGTATTTTGCTTTACTTTCGAAAATAGAAGAATCTTCACCAAACAATTTGATAAGTGTCTTAATACAAAGTTCGTAATGATTAGTTAAGTTAACTAAAGGATTAGAATCAAGTAAATTTTTTTCAATAATAATTTCTTGATCTATTAATTTATCTAAGTGAATAATGTAATTATAATACGTTTTTGCAACTAGGTCTAATTGATCTTTTTTTAAACGATTAATTTTCACATTCTCAGTTAGAAAGTCGACAACTTCTCGAAAAAATAGTTGATTAATTTGGCTCATTTAGGGTAGTTTTAAGTTGATACGAAAGTATAATTTTTATAGGAAGTATAAAAATAATTTTGTTAAATATTTGATAATTAATGATTTTAGTAATATATTTACTTCACCTAAAATTATAAAACTACCAATTACTATGAAAAGACTCTCTATTATTTTTTCTGCAAATTACTTCATGCAGATTTTATAAAATCAACACTGGATATTTCGTTTTTACATTAATTTTTTTTAGAAAAATTTTATTGTAATCTACGATTGTATTAATCTGTAAATAATCATAAACAACTATAAACCTATGTTAAAGAATTTTACTTTTTTAGCGACGTTATTTTTATCTGTTTTATATGCCCAGGTAGAAATATCAAATAAAAATAAACCAGAAATAGATAATGCTACTGATGGTATTTATGTTAATTTTTCTGATAAAGGTGTTTTACTTCCACGAATATCATTGAATTCATTAACAGAACTTAAAAATTCCTCTGGAGTTAATTTTCCTAAACAAGGAGATGCCTCTCAAATGATTGTATATAATACAAATAGAGCTTTAGGAGAGGGGTTTCATTTTTGGGATGGATCAAAATGGCGTGCTTTGTTAGATTTTGAAAATGTTATTGCACAGTTAAATTCTTCTGTGATGTATTCTGCAAATGCAAATGGTATTGATATTGGAAGTGATAAGAGTTATGTTCAAGGTAGTGAAACAACTCTACCTAATTATACGTTCAATCAATCAGGAACTATTGCAACTAATAGAAATTTTATACCATTAAATATTTCAAAAATAGTACGTACAAATAAGCCTAATAACAAAGTGTCTTTTACGTTTACAGGAATTGCTCAAATTCAACAAAGTAATAGTTTATTGACCTTTGCAATAGGAGTTTTTGTAGATGGACAATTAAAATATGTTGAAAATTATACAGGTAATTTTACTTCAAATAGCTGTGGTTTTGTTCCTGTAGATTTGGATGGAATAATTCTCAATTTGTCAACTACTCAAGATCATACAATAGATGTGAGAATACATCCACGAAGAAGTTATGATTTATCTACACCAGCAACTACATATGCTTACACATTTGGAAAATCTATAGGAACATGTACTAATTTACCATCTGAAGTAATGAAATCAAGATTAATATTAACAGTAAAAGAGTAAACCTATGAAAAAAATATTACTTTCAATAATTGTCTTATCAAGTGCTGTTAATGCACAGGTAGCTTTATCGACTAATGTAACCAATGATAACTTGATTTTAGATTCTAAACAAAGTACAACTTCTACAAAAAATGATAAGACCTTTGTTTTACCAAGAAATGCAATGAAGGATCGAAAAGATAAAACTAACGTAGATCTTAGTTTAGGTTCAAATTTACAATCAGGTTTATTAATTTATAATACAAATACCTCTTTAGGAAATGATAAAGGACCTTATTTTTGGTATAATTATACTTCATCTTTAGGAGCTTGGACCCCTTTTGTTTCAACTAAGAATGAAGGTTCGTTAACTAATCTTGCTAATTTAAAAAATTACCCCTTACCAAGTACAACCGATATTGTTTCGGCGACTAATAATCCTACTACAGGACCTTATGCGAATTCTTGGCAAAATAATTTAGGGGATTTGATTACGGATACAAGTAAAAGATGGCAAGTGTTGCCCAATTTTACTCAAGAATTTCAAATATATAATTCAAAAAATATTATTTTTTATCGATTAACAGGTTTTGTAGAAGCATATAGTGCTTCAGCAGAGAAAGCGATAAGTTATGATGTAGGAATTTTTGTAGATGGTAAATTAACTGTGTATAGTCCTTTTTCTTTAGCAGGTAATTCTACTCGAAATTGTATGTATAATGTATTTAGTTTAAGAGGTCTTACGAATGATTTGTCTAATGGAAAACATACCATACAAGTTGCAGTTAAGAATAGAAATATATTAAATTCTAATGCTACTGTAAATGTAACTTATAATAGTAGAAATTCTAACTGCGGTATATCATCTACAGATGGGTATTTACCTAATCAATCTGTAAATGAAGGATTATTAAGTATAAAAATTCAAGAAAATCCATCTATTCTAAATAATTAATTATGAAAAAGTTATTATATATATTACCATTTATAGCTCAATATAGCATAGCTCAAGTTATTATATCTAGAGATACAAATACAACTACAGATTCTTCAGTTGGTTTAGAAATAAGTTCATCTAATCAAGCTGTAGCTTTACCAGAGTATAATATAACGGCATATAATGTTCACCCTTATACTAAAGAACCAAAAGGAGGAGCTATTGTTTTTAGCCCAAATAAAAATGGTGGATTAAATGAAGATTTTTATGGATATTTTTATTGGGATGATGATCAACATTTATGGGTTAAATTATTAGATTCAGTTTCATTTAGTTCTGATAAAGACTTTAGTTCACCCTACTTTTTTACTAATTATGATGGAGCTTCAAATACAAGTATTGGAGTAGATGTATTATCTCCTTTTAGTAACATAAATAACTCAGGTAATACTACATTATCATCAATGACTAATTCAAACCATATTAATGGAACAAACTTGAATGCAATGACTTCAAATTATTGGACAATTGTACCAGCAGGTTTTCAACCAACTTTTAAATTTGCAAAAACAGCTGATGCTTTTGTAAAAGTAAATGCAATGCTTGTAAAACCAGGAGGAGGAACTTTTGATTTTAGTATTGCAATGGGAGTTTTTATTAATGATGTTTTAGTCGCCAATAAAATATTTCCATTTGTTAATCTAGCTGATCAGGGTTATTGTGCAAGAAGAAAAATTACAATTTTAGCTCCTGTAAATAATATTCCTGCAAATATTGATCAGAAAGTAAAAATAGGATTTAAGATTGTAGGAAATAACCATTTCAATTCAACAAATCAGTCCTCTGGTAATAATTTCACGTTGAATAATGGCAAAATATCTGTAGGATTAGGATTTAGTAATACAAACGGTTCAACAGGTACTTATTGTGCTAATTCTAGTTTTCAATCACCAATTAATGTAACAGTATACGGAGTGACTAGATAAAAAAAAATAATCACCTATAAACTTTGTAGGTGATTTATTTATATAAAAACAAAAGAACTTAGTATGACTAAGTTCTTTTTTATTTTTACATCTTATTGATCTCCGCCTCCAGGACCTGGATCTGGAGTTGTTGATCCACCTCCGTGACCTCCACAGAATAAATGTAACAAACAATAGAAGATAAACTCTTTTCTGTCTTCTAATTTCTCTACTTGAAAATCATTAATTGACTTTTTCATAATTAAATAGTTTTTGGGTTAATAATAAATATGTTAGTAGAAAGCAAGGAATGTAATCCCAACTTTTTATTTAATTTTATAATGTAAATGTGGAAGAAGTAAATTATATAATAATTTACAAAATTTGTTTGTATTGAATTGTTTCATAGGTAATAGAGTTATAGTTTGGTATTTCAAATATAGAATAAGTTTTAAATTTTTAATAATAATAAACCGTTTTTAATTCGTTTTAAATCAGCTATTTTAATGTTTTGTTAAAAAATAAACGTTTATTAAGTATTTATAATCTCTAAAATGATCAGATAGGGAATTAAACTTCTTAAAAAAAAGATAAAATATAGATTACTTGAAATAATATTAGAAGTTTATCATTTCAAATTTAATAGCTTTACAGCTTAATATTATTCAATTGGATCAGAAAATATTAGATCACATTTTAAATAAGGATTGGGAACAAGCTTTTAAACTTCTTGTAAAAGATTATCATCAGAGAGTTTATTGGCAAATTCGTCGTATGGTTTTGATTCATGAAGATGCAGATGATATTGCTCAAAATGTTTTTATCAAAATCTATCAAAATTTGAATTCATTCAAAAATGAATCGAAATTATCGACATGGATTTTTAGGATTACTTATAACGAAACCATCAATTTTATTCATAAAAATGCTAAAGAACAAAATGTTTCATTCGAAGATTATTCGATGAATATTGCGGATGATTTATCTACGGATGAATATTATACAGGTGATGAAATTGAGTTGAAATTACAAAAAGCAATCGCAAGTTTGCCAGAAAAGCAGCGTGTAGTATTTATGATGAAATATTATGATGAAATGAAATATGAGCAGATTTCTGAAATTTCGGGTACATCTGTTGGCGCGCTAAAGGCGTCTTATCATCATGCAGTTGCAAAAATTAAAGAATTTTTAGAGGATGAAGATTAAACCTTTTTAACTTTTTTTTGTCTTATGTATGATATGAAAGAAAATGGATTAAAAAATAATTTTAAAGTTCCTGATAATTATTTTAAGAGTTTGGAAGATGAAATTTATCTTAAAAGCTTAAAACAAAAGGAAAATTATACAACTCCAACTAATTATTTTGAAGATTTAGAACAATCAATTTTATCGAAGACTATTGATAAAAAGGAAACAAAAGTTATACATTTCAATATTTGGTGGGCAGCTGCTTGTATATTGCTATTAGCATTGGTTGTTACTCCTTTTGTAATTAATTCTACAGAAAAATCTACAGAAGTTGTAGATACAAAAACAGAAAATCATGTTTACGAGAAGATTTATGATTCATATATAGCGAGCGATCAAAACAAAAAATCGTCCAATGTAACATTAGACGATTCTGATTTTGCTTTATATGATTATTAAGAAATTCTAAATAATTTCTGCACTTAAACCTCGGTTCAATAACTCTGTGCATCGAGGTTTTAAATCTTCTAATTCACCGGTCAAGACTTCGCATTTACCTTTGTAGTGAATCAAAATAGAACATTGTTCCGCTTGTTCTGGCGTGTGTTCACAAACATCAATTAACGATTCGATTACCCAATCAAAAGTATTCACATCGTCATTGTAAACAATAATTTGATATTTGTGCGATTCCTGTTCCAATACATCAACAGCCGAATCTTTTTCCGTTTCCCACATGGGTTGCGTTGCGTATTTTGTCATATCATTTTATTTTTTGAAATGTAGCGCAATCCACTCATTTCGTTGTTTTTTAGATACAAATTTCAAACCATTTTCTGTACAGAAAGCTAAAATATCATCAAAATCTTGCTCCATTAATCCACTTAAGAATAAATCTCCATTTTCATTCAAAACGTTGATATAAGAAGGAATTTGGCTGATTAAAATATTCTTATTGATATTCGCTAAAATAATGTCAAATTGTTTGCTTCCTAAAAGTGAATTATCACCCATTTTAGCATCTAAACTAACACCATTTCGTTTTCCATTTTCGATAGAATTCTCCACAGCCCATTCGTCAATATCGATACATTCTGCATAATTTGCACCACGTTTCATTCCTAAAATTGCAAGAATTGACGTTCCACAACCCATGTCCAAAATATCTTTTCCTGTAAATTCAGTTTCCAAGATATATTCTACCATCAAGTGTGTTGTAGAGTGGTGTCCAGTCCCAAAAGACATTTTTGGTTGAATGATAATTTCGTACGGAATATTTTCAACTGTTTCGTGAAATTCTGCACGAATCAAACATTGATCGTTCACTAAAATTGGTGTGAAATTTTCTTCCCAAGTTGCATTCCAATTTTGTTGTTCAATTTCTTGACGCGTATAAGAAAAATCAATATTCTCAATAGAGTCAATTACTTCTTTTACTTGGTCAATATTTTCGTCAGTTTTTGGCATGTAAGCATCAAAACCTTCTTCGTTTTCAACAAAACTTTCAAAGGGTAGTTCAGAAATCATTGCAATAATAATTTCATTAAAAGGCTCTACTTCCGCAACTTTAAATTTATATTCGATATAATTTGTCATAAAAAAATGTAGAAAACATCAAATTGTTTTCAGCTGCAAATTTACGATTTTTATAATTAATGATAAAGCAGATTATTTGACAAATGGAAAGTCTTTCAAACCAACCATCATTTCACGTTTTCCTGGAGGTCCAGGACGTTTTTGTACAATATAGTCCAAATCTTTCAATCCTCTTTTTATGGTTCCTTTCGCTGCATAAGTAGTAAAAATGGCAGATTTTTTAGTTAAAGAATCAACAATTTCTAACAATTCTTTTTCCCATAATTCTGGTTGAACACGAGAACCAAATGCATCAAAATAAACCAAATCAAAATTATTTTCGTTGATGTTTTTCAGATTGAAAAAATCTTCTTCTACTTTTTTAATTTCAAAATAGGGAGAAATTTTATGCCAATTTTCCCAATTCGAATGAAATAATTGTTGATAATAATCTAAAAATTCTTCTTTTCGATGTTCAAATTCCGGATAAAGTTTGAAAACATTTTCAAAATAATTCACCAATTCAAATTCTTCATCAGAAACTGGAAATTTTTCAATTCCAACATATTGCACTGGAGTTTTATGTTTTTCAGCTTCCATCAAAGTAATGAAAGAATTAAGTCCCGTACCTAATCCAATTTCTATAATTTTTATAGGATTTTTTGTTTCTGTAAAATGATGAAATCCATTTTTTATAAATACATGAAAAGCCTCTTGTACAGCGCCATGCTTAGAATGATAAGATTCATCCCAATCTTCAATATAGATAGTTTTAGATCCATCTTCCGTTTCTTGAATAATTCTTTTCATCGTCGAAAGTTATGATATTTATTATGAAAAAGTGCAAATAAAATGTACCTTTGATAAGCACAAACAAAATATATCATAAAATGATTATAGAAAAAATTGCTGAATCAAAATTTAACGATTCAGTTTTTAACTCTACTACTTTTGGGAAAGAGTTTACAGATCACATGTTGATCGCGCATTACAAAGATGGTAAATGGGATGAGCCAAAAATTGTTCCTTACGGACCAATTTCAATGACTCCAGCAGCGATGTCTTTCCATTATGGTCAAACAATTTTTGAAGGAATGAAAGCCTACAAAAATGATAACGAAGAAGTATTTATTTTCCGTCCAGAGAAAAACTTCGAGCGTTTTAATTTATCTGCGGCACGTCTTAATATGCCTCAAATTCCGAAAGAAATTTTTATTGATGGTTTAGAAGCTATTATTGATATCGATCGTCAATGGGTACCAAAAGATTACGGAACGTCATTATATATTCGTCCAGTAATGTTCGCAACAGAAGAAGCAGTTTCTGCTAGGGCATCTAACGAATATATTTTTGCTATTTTATTAGCTTATGCTCCTAATTATTACGATAAACCTTTATCAGTAAAAATTGCTGATTATTATAGTCGTTCAGCTCAGGGAGGTGTTGGTTTTGCAAAATGTGGAGGAAACTATGCTGGATCTTTCTTTCCAACTTCTGAAGCTCAAAAAGATGGTTATGATCAAGTAATTTGGACAGATTCTATCGAGCACAAATTTATCGAAGAAGCTGGTACAATGAACGTAATGGTACGTATCGGAAATAAAATTTTAACAGCTCCAACTTCTGAGCGTATTTTGAATGGAGTTACTCGTGATTCTGTTTTAACTTTAGCAAAAGATAACGGATATGAAGTAGAAGTGCGTCCTGTAGAAGTACAAGAAATGTATGATGCTTATAAATCAGGAGAATTAAAAGAAGTATTTGGATGTGGAACTGCTGTTGTAATTACACAATATGATGCAGTAGGTTTTGGTGAAGAGCGTGCTCAATTACCAACTTTAGCTGAAGAAGATTCTTTTGCATTACAATTGAAAAAGAAATTAAAAGATATTCAATACGGATTATCTGATGATCCTTACGGATGGAGAATTAAAATAGAAGAACAAGCTTAATTTTGATTAAGTAAGTTTTTTTTAAAAATATAAGTTGACAATTTGATTGTCAGCTTTTTTTGGCACGATATTTAATAATATGTTATACAAAGTACTATATTTGCAAAATGAATGGACTACAGAAATTTTTAATCATCTGTTCAGGGAGTAGTCTTGAACTCTTGAAAAAAACACCAACAGATATCAACAAGCATGTCGGTATTGGAGGTGTCATATTATTTACAGGGATTTTGGCAGCTTTGTCTGCTGGATATGCGTTGAACACTGTTTTTGATAATATATATGCAGCAACAGGTTTTGGTTTGTTGTGGGGATTGATGATTTTTAATCTTGACCGATATATTGTCACATCAATGAAAAAATCAGGTGGATTTTTTCGTCAGTTTTTTGTTGCTTTGCCACGTATTTTGGTTGCAGTTTTATTAGGTATTGTGATTTCGAAACCGTTAGAATTAAAAATTTTCGAGAAAGAAATTAACAAGCAATTGAATATTATTGTCAATCGAAATAAAGCAGAATTACAAAAAGGAATTGATGCACGTTATGCTGAATTGGGAACGCCTTTTTCGAATGAACGAAAAGAAATTTATGCAGAAATTGATAAATTAAGAAATGAGTATAATTCTGCTTCTACCGAATTGGAAAAAGAAGTTGTGGGTACACAAACTGAAACAACAACTGGTCGCGAAGGTTATGGACCAAATGCGAAACGAAAAGCCGAATTGAAAAAGCAAAAAGCTGCCGAAATCGAAACTTATATTCAACAATCTGCACCTCGTTTGACTGAAATTAACAAAGAATTGGATCGGTTAAATGTGGCGAAAGAGAAAGAAATTGATGCAGCTAAACCAACCGAAGAAAATTACAATGGATTTGCAGCACGTATGCAGGCTTTAGATGAATTATCAGTTAATAATCCAATTTTAGGAACTGCAGCTATTTTTATAGCTCTTGTGTTTATCTCGTTAGAAACTGCGCCAGTTTTAGTGAAATTAATCGCGCCAAAAGGACCTTATGATTTTCTATTAGAAAAACATGAACATTCGTTTAAGATTTTTAGTAAAGAATCAATTCAGATTATGGATATCAAATCTGAAAAACGTGTGAAACATGAGTTAGAAAAAGCATAAATAATTAAAAAGTAACTTTAATTTAAAGTTACTTTTTTAATTTTGCACAAGATATGGAAACTTATAAAATAGAAATTTACGGAGAAGACGAAAACCAAATTCAACGAATGGAAGAGGTGATTGCTCCTATAAAAGATATACATGATTATTTTTGGAAAATTCTTTGGGTTGATGGCGAAAGTGAAACGGACGAATATTCGGTTTTCGAATTGCAAGAAGTCATTGATCAACAAGACGGAATTTTTGTGGAATATGATCAGTTAGAAAGTTTATGTTACAAAATGGAACATGTAACGGAAGCGTTGATTATTGGAGATCGAAAAGAAAATAATTTGCATGTAAATATTGAGGACGAAAATTTATATGACAATGAAGTCGTGTTTGAATTTGTGAAAGATTCACATTGGCAAATTTTGACTTCGGATATCAATATTGTAGATACGTTTAAAGTTTTCTTTCCAAATAGTAAAATCATTGATTAAAATTGATTAACTTTAAATCAAATCTCTCATTATGAACACAGAAGAGTTGAAAAAGTTGACAATAGAAAAAATGAGTAAATTGAATGATATCAATATAATTGAGCAAATAAATAATTTACTTGATTTTGAATCAGAAAGTGGAATTTACACTTTAACTGATAAACAAATTGTTCGAGTTGAAGAAGCTAAAGATGAGTATAAAAATTCATCTATAATTAGTGAAAAAGTAGCCAATCAAGAAATTGAAAAATGGTTAAACGAAAAATAATTTGGACAATAACAGCGAATCTTGAACGAAAAGAAATCTTAGAATATTGGATTTTAAGAAATAAATCAAAGAGATTTAGTATCAAATTAAATTATTTAATTCTTCAAACATTAGAAGTTTTACGTGAAAATCCTACAATTGGTCGACGAACAAATATTGATAATGTGAGAGTAAAACTTATCAGAGAATATTTGTTACTCTATGAATTTACTGATGCTGAATTAATTATTTTGAGTATTTGGGATGCTCGCAGAAATATAAAATAAAAGCCACTTTTAGTGGCTTTCTTCTTTATTTTTGATTCAATTTATGAAAAATTTGTAAGGTTTCTTTTGCTTCTTTTACATCGTGAACACGCAAAATTTTTGCACCTTTTTGTAACGCAACCATGTTCAGAACAGAAGTTCCGTTTAAAGCTTCTTGCGGAGTTGTTTCGAATAAATTATAAATCATTGATTTTCTCGAAATTCCGACCAACAAAGGAAAACCTTCAAAACCTAAAGCTTCCATTTTACTGAATAATTCGTAATTATGATCCAATGTTTTTGCAAAACCAAAACCAGGATCCAAAATAATATCATTAACTTTTGCAGCTTTTAACTGTGCAATTTTCTGCGAAAAATATTCGTTTACTTCCAGTGTAAGATCTGCATATTCAGGATTATTTTGCATCGTTTTCGGTGTTCCTTTCATGTGCATCAAAATGTACGGAACTCGAAGTTCTTTGATTGCATCAAACATATTTTCGTCCAATTCCCAACCCGAAACATCATTTATAATAGAAGCGCCAACTTTTACAGCTTCGCGCGCTACATTTCCTCGAAAAGTATCAACCGAAATAATCAATTCTGGATATTCTTCAATAATTTTTTCAATAATTGGCGCAGTTCTATCAATTTCTTCTTGCTCCGAAATATTTTCAGCTCCAGGTTTTGTCGAATAACCACCAATATCAATCATATCAGCACCTTCGGACAAATGTTTTTCAACTTTTTCTAAAATCAAATTCATCGATTGATTACTGCCTCCATCATAAAAAGAGTTTGGCGTTGTATTCAAAATTCCCATAATTTTAGGCTCGTTCAAATCAATCAAACGACCATTACAATTAATTGTCATATCTTAGAAGTTCTTTAAGCAATTTCAATTATTTTTGAAATCGAAACGAAATTATGAAAAATACCTCAATTCAATTTAAAGAAATCATCTCTGTTTGTAGAGATTTATATACAAAAAAATTACAAGATTACGGTCCGGCTTGGCGTGTACTGCGTTTACCATCGTTGACAGATCAAATTTTTATTAAGGTAAATCGCATTCGTACGTTGCAAGAAGCGACAGAGCGTTTGGTTGATGAAGACGAAGAAGGAGAATTTGTGGCGATTGTAAATTATTCGATTATGGCATTGATTCAGCTAGAACTTGGTTTCGCAGATCAGCCAGATTTAACGGACGAACAAGCTATCGATTTTTATGATAAATATGCGACAATTGCGCATGATTTGATGATGAAAAAAAATCATGATTACGGTGAAGCTTGGCGAGATATGCGTGTGAGTTCGATCACAGATTTGATTTATCAGAAAGTTTTGCGCACAAAAAGTATCGAAGATAATAAAGGAAAAACGATTGTATCAGAAGGTTTGGATGCAAATTATTTGGATATGATTAATTATTCGATTTTCGCCATGATTTTAATTAACGAAAAGAAAACTTCATGAGGTATTTGGTACAATTTGCTCGAATTATAGTTGGAGTTATTTTTATAATTTCTGGATTTGTAAAAAACGTTGATCCAATTGGATTAAGTTTCAAATTAGAAGAATATTTCTCACCAACAGTTCTTAATATTCCATTTTTAGAAAGTTTGAGTTTGCCTTTGGCAACATTTTTCTCCATTTTTGAAATAGTTTTAGGCGTTTTATTATTGCTTGGCGTTTGGAAAAGATTTACGACAATAGCTTTATTGTTAACGATTATTTTCTTCACATTCTTGACATTTTATTCAGCTTACTTCAATAAAGTAACCGATTGTGGGTGTTTTGGTGATGCGCTAAAACTAGAACCTTGGACATCATTTTACAAAGATGTTGTGCTTTTGGTGTTGATAATTATTTTAGTGATTGGTCAAAAATATATTAAACCTTTATTCGTTGAAAAAGCGAATTATGTAATCAATTTTGTTACAATTTTAGGTTCTGCAATTATTGCTTATATCGGAATTAATCATTTACCAATCATCGATTTTAGACCTTATGCAGTTGGAAAAAATTTGATTGAAGGAATGAAATCTCCGCAAGAATTAGGTTTAAAACCAACAACATATAAAACGATTTACACCATGAAAAATAGTGTAGATGGAAAAGTGGTTGAAATTGATGATTCGCAATATATTGCAGATGATAAGTGGTACAAACACGGAACGCCTTGGGTGATTGAAGCGGATAAAACGCGTACAATTGTGGAGAAAAAAGGGTACGAACCACCAATTCACGATTTTAATTTTGATTGCAATGGTGTTGATAAAACTTCTGAAATTTTGAATGCGCCGAAAGCGATCGTTTTTGTCATTCCTTTTGTTGAAAAAGTAAACGAGAAACAAATTGCGAAATTAAATACTCTAGGAAAAGAAGCGAAAGCAAAAGGTTTTGTTGTGACAGCGGTTTCGAATAATCCAATTAAAGGTTTAGAATTGGAGAATTGTTTTATGGATCAAACAACGATGAAAACAATTATTCGCTCAAATCCAGGAGTGATGATTTTAGAAAAAGGAACGGTAAAAGCGAAATATCATGACAACGATTTTCCTTCAATTAATCAATTAGAAGAATTATTTTAAAAAGTGATTAATTATATTTTAAATAAAATTTTCTACGGATTTCTAACGCTTTTTGGTGTAGTGACTGTAGTTTTTCTATTGTTTTCGGTTCTTCCTGGTGATCCTGCACGTATGATGCTCGATCAAAAAGAAGATCCTGAACAATTAGCTCAAATTAGAAAAAACTTAGGTTTAGATCAACCTTTGTGGAAACAATATGCTTTTTATATTAATGATTTGTCACCGATTTCATTTCATAATATTGACGAAAACAACACAACATATACTTCGTTAAGTTTTGATAAATACAATTACACAAAATTGATGGATTTCGGAACAAATGAAATGGTCTTGAAAACGCCTTATTTGCGTGAATCTTTTCAAAAACAAGGAAAAAGTGTCAGTACAATTATTGGAGAAACTTTGCCAAATACAATGGTTTTAGCAATTGCGGCTATTATTATTGCAACGTTGATTGGGGTTGCGTTAGGAATTGTTTCTGCTCTGATGAAAGATACTTGGATTGATCGTGTTCTATTAGTGGTGACGAGTTTTGGGATGAGTATTCCGTCTTTCTTTTCGGCGATTATCATTGCCTATATTTTTGCATTTTTAATGCATGATATTACAGGACTGAATATGATTGGAAGTCTCTACGAAGTGGATGATTTGGGGGAAGGAAAACATTTGATGTTGAAAAATCTTATTCTTCCAGCAATTACATTAGGATCTCGTCCGTTAGCGGTTTTTACACAATTAACGCGTAATTCGTTGTTAGAAGTTTTGAACCAAGATTATATTCGTACAGCTTTTGCAAAAGGACTTTCAAGAAAAACAGTGATTACAAAACATGCATTACGAAATGCTCTTAATCCTGTTGTTACAGCAATATCAGGTTGGTTTGCATCGATGTTGGCAGGTTCTGTTTTTGTTGAATTTGTTTTTGGCTGGAATGGTTTAGGAAAAGAAATCGTAAATGCACTAAATACATTAGATTTACCAATTGTGATGGGGGCTGTCTTAGTGATTGCTGTGATGTTTATTGTGATTAATATTTTGGTCGATATTCTTTACGGAATTTTAGATCCTCGCGTTCGAATAAAATAAATCAGTTATAATTTCACGATAAATAATTATCTTGCAGTAAATATTAAAACCAAAATCAAATAAAATACACTTTTTTATGCGTGATAGAATAGTAGCAGGAAACTGGAAAATGAACTTAAATTATGAAGAAGCAATTCATTTAGCAACAAACCTTAATGCTTGGGTGGCAGATAATCATCCAATTGCACAAGTTATAATTGCGCCTTCTTCTATTTATTTACAAACATTGTTAGAAGCTGTAGATGAGCAATATGTTAAGATTTCTTCGCAAGATATTTCTGCTCACGAAAAAGGAGCGTATACAGGAGATATTTCGGCTGAACAATTGGATAGTATCGGATTGGATTTCGCTATTATCGGACATTCTGAGCGTAGAGAATATCAAGGAGAAACAGATATTGTGATTGCTGAAAAATTGAAACAAGCTTTCAAATATCAAATTAATCCAATTCTTTGTGTGGGAGAAAAATTAGATGAACGCGAAGCTGAGAAACATTTTGAAGTTGTAAAAACTCAATTAATGAATGTTTTAGTTGCTCAAAAGCCAGAAGATCTTTCTCGTTTGATTATTGCTTACGAACCAGTTTGGGCAATTGGAACAGGAAAAACAGCTACTCCAGAACAAGCGCAAGAAATTCATGCATTTATTCGTAAAGTTTTGAAGGATGAATTTGGAGTAGAAGTCGCGAATGATACAAGTATTTTGTACGGAGGAAGTGTAAATGCACAGAATGCGAACGAAATTTTTGCTCAACCAGATATCGACGGCGGTCTTGTTGGTGGAGCTTCACTAAAATATGATGATTTTGTGCGGATTATTGCTGCATGTAAATAAAGTTAATGACTCAATCGAAAGGTTGAGTTTTTTTATTTCCTTTTCTAATCTCTCTATTAATCAGTGTTATAATAGGTTTATTGTCTGATTTAAGAAAATTATAACATTTCTTAAGATTAATTAAGAGTTTTCGGAACAGTGTCTGCAAAGTTCTAAATGTACTAACTATTTAAAAAGTATCATTTTTAAACAAAACACATTTATTATGAAAAAATTGACGCAAGTATTAGGAGTCGTAGCAATAGGGTTAGTTTCTTTCTCTTTTACTACAAAAAATGAAATAAAAGTTCCTACAACAGAAATTACAAATAAGGTTGTAGAAGATGCTCCAAAAGTTGTTATTTTAGATATTGTAGATAATATCGCAGCAGATTCAGGAGCTAATATTGCAACAGAATTTAAAACAAAGTTAGAATCTTTGAATAAAGAAAATGTACAGGTTCTTTTATGGAAAGATTTAACTAAGGGGTTAAAAGAAGAAGAGAAAAGATCAATTATTGATAGTTTAAAACCTGAGTTAATTGTAACATTAAACTTTGAAAAAACTGATGATAATACAAATAAAGTTGCCGCAGTTGTTTTTAAACAAAATGTTGCGTTTAACGAAACAGTTAAAGTAGCAAAAGAGTTAACAGAAAACTTAAATTCAACAGCTGTTAAAAATGACGGAGTTTATCAAAACGAATCAAATTATATTCAAGATAATGCAGCTCCATCAATTTTCTTAAGCGTAAAAGTGAAGAATGAACCAACTTCTAACGCAGAAATTGTTGATAAACTTTCTAATTTCATCGAAACAGCGAAAGTTGAAGATGGCACAACTCCAGTTGAAACAACATCAGAAGTAGTAGTAGATTCAGCGGCAGCTACGGTAGACTCAGCTACAACAACAGTAGAAGCGGCGGTACAAGATGTAAAAGCAGCTACGAAAGATGCAAAAACAAAAGTAAAAAAATCTAAAAAATAGAATCCGTTTTTTCGAATATTTCATTTTTATTAATGAAGAAAAAGTAACATTTTGTAATGAAATGTTACTTTTTTTTGTTTTTAATTACAGATAACTTAAGTTTGCTCAAACACTTCCAATTCAATGTCAAAACAAGGTTACATCGCGCGTTATTTCAATATTGTTCGTAAATTATCACAACAAAAATATTGTTCTTATGAAGATTTAGAGCGTTTTTTGGAACGAGAATTTGAAATGCTTCAACTTAATGATGATACATTAGAGTTTAATTTCTCTAAACGTACATTGCAACGCGATATTCGAGAAATCAGAAATATATTGGGAATTGATATAATGTATAGTCGCAGTCAGCGTGGATATTATATTATTCAAGATGATTATAGTTCTGATTTATTTCTGAAAACCTTAGAAGAAATCAATAGTTTTTCTGCTTTGAAATTGACAAATTCGCTCGAATCGATTGTGTATTTGGAAAAAAGAAAACCAAAACGCGCCGAATTTTTACCAGATATTGTACAAGCAATTCAAGGAAAAAAGAAAATTGAATTTCATTATCAAAAATTTGGAGAGGAAAAAGAAACGATTCGTAAAGTTTCGCCAATTGCAATTAGAGAGCATAATAACCGTTGGTATTTGATTGCTGATGATAAAGGAGTTGTTAAAAATTTTGGTTTGGAACGAATGAATAAAGTTTCTATTCTGAAAGAAAAAATTGATGATAATATTGAGTTTAATTACGATGATAAATACAAGTATTCGTACGGGATTATTGTTCCAAGTTCAGAAAAACCAGAGAAAATAGTACTTTCTGTGACCAAAAAACAAGCAGCCTATTTAGAATCTTTACCTTTGCACGAATCTCAGCAAATTTTAGAAACTAAAGATGATGAAGTTTTAATTGGTTTAGAATTATTTTTGACCGAAGATTTTATCAGTGAAATTCTTTCTATGAGTCGTTCGGTTACGATTATCGAACCAAAAAAACTGAAAGAAAAAATCAAAACAATTTTAAATGAGACATTAGAGAAATATAATTAGCGAGTTTCAAATTTCAAAACTCGCTTTTTTTACATTTCTTCAAATTCTAAATCGAAATTCATTCCCAAAATAGCTTTACCAGTAACTTTTTCTCCATTTTCAGGATTGATTAAGCCAGCCATTTTTCCAGTTTTTTGTTTGGTAACCAAATCCAAAATCTGTTTATCAGTTAGTTTTTTACCCATAAACTCAAATGGAATTTTGAATCCACATTCTTTAAAGTTTGCACATCCATAAGCTGCTTTTCCTTTGACTAATTTATGTGTTTTACATTTTGGACAAGTTGCATTTTCCAGATTAATTTCTTCTTTTGGTTTGCGCTCTTTCTTTGGTTTTTCCTCTATTTGAGCTGAATTCTGATGAGAAGCAATTGGTCTGAAGTAACTATTTTTCACATCAAATGTCAATTTCGAAACCATTTCAATCAATTCTTGTTTGAATTGTTCTAATTCGTATTCACCTTTTTCAATCAAACGAAGTTTTCGTTCCCAAACACCAGTCAATTCAGGAGATTTTAATAATTCATCTTGAATGGTATCAATTAAATCAATACCCGTTTGTGTCGCAATTATATTACGTTTTTTCTTTTCGATGTATTTTCTACGAAACAAGGTTTCGATAATATTTGCACGCGTAGAAGGTCGACCAATTCCATTTTCTTTCATCAATTCGCGCATTTCTTCATCATCCACTTGTCGTCCAGCAGTTTCCATTCCGCGCAATAGAGTCGCTTCTGTATAATGTTTTGGCGGAGTTGTTTTTCCTTTGTGAATAAATGGTTCGTGAGGACCTTTTTCTCCAATCTCAAAAATCGGCATTATTTTTTCCTCATCTTTTTCGTCTTCCTTTTTATCTTTTGCATAGACTTCACGCCAGCCCATTTCGAGAATCTGTTTTCCCGTAGCTTTAAAATTTATCGCAGAAAGTTGTCCATCTTTTCCTGTATTTTCAACTTTTCCTTCAACCGTTGTGTTGGCAACTTTACATTCTGGATAAAAAACAGCAATAAAACGTCGTGCAACCAAATCATAAATACGTTTTTCTTCGTTCGATAAACCTTGTGGAAAGATTTCGGTCGGAATAATAGCGTGGTGATCGGTTACTTTTGTGTTATCAAAAACTGCTTTCGACATAGGAATTGGTTGCGTCATCAAAGGAGCAATCAAATTTTGATAAGCGGTTAATTTATTTAAAATTCCTGGAACTTTAGGATGAATATCTTCTGAAAGATAAGTGGTATCAACACGAGGATAAGTCACAAATTTTTTCTCGTAAAGACTTTGTATATATTTTAAGGTATTCTCTGCCGAAAACGCATATTTTTTATTCGCTTCTACTTGTAAAGCAGTCAAATCGAATAGGCGAGGATTTTTTTCGCGTCCCTCTTTTACTTCGAAATCAATAATTTCAAACTCTCGATCTTTGATAAAATCTAAACCTTGTTTAGCTTTTTCTTCAGATTTTAAACGAGGTATTGTTGCATTAAATTCTACTTCTTTGAAAATTGTTTTTAATTCCCAATATTCATCAACCACAAAGGCATTTATTTCTTTTTGACGTTGAACAATCATTGCCAAAGTAGGTGTTTGCACACGACCAATAGAAAGAACCGTTTTTGGCGGCGCAAATTTTTTGGTAAACAATCGCGTAGCGTTCATTCCTAATAACCAATCGCCGATTGCACGCGCTTGTCCAGCAGAAAAAAGATTGAAATATTTTTCTCCATCTTTCAGGTTATCAAAACCTTCTTTAATCGCTTCTTCTGTCAACGAAGAAATCCACAAACGCTTCATTGGTGCTTTTGCACGCGCTTTTAATAACACCCAACGTTGTATCAATTCTCCCTCTTGTCCAGCATCGCCACAGTTTATAATCTCGTCGACTTGATCGTTCGTGACTAATTTTTCGATGATATGAAATTGTTTCGAGACACCTTTATCTGCAATTAATTTAATTCCGAAACTTTGCGGAATCATTGGCAGATAATTAAGATCCCAGCTTTTCCACTCGGGTGTATAATCTTGCGGTTCTTTTAATGTACACAAGTGTCCGAAAGTCCAAGTGACCTGAAATCCATTTCCTTCATAGTATCCATCGTGCTTTTGATTCGCACCAATTACTTTGGCGATATCTTTAGCAACACTAGGTTTTTCGGCAATACAAACTTTCATAGCATTTATAATTATTGAAGTGCAAAAGTCAAAATAATAATTTAATTCTTAAAAAAAAATATAAATATGTATAATTATTGAATAAATTTGCGATTAGGTTAGTTAATGAAAAGATTAATAGTTTTTAAAATTAATAGGTTGTTTTAGGAATTTTTACTGTATTGTTGAAAATTAAGTTATCAATTCGGTAAAAAATAGTGTTGATTTTGAGTGAAATTGAAATTTAACGTGATAACAACGCAAAAAATTTAGAAGAATTAAAAAATTTTCACTTAATTTACACCCACATTAATAAAAATCATAATATTTAAAAGAATTAGTAAATGGAAAAGAATGTAACAGTACCAGCTAAAACTAAAAAGGGAGGTCTTAACCCTGTGATTACTATGATCATTTTAATTGCAATCGCAATGGGGATCTTCAGATTTGTATTTGGAGCAGAAGGTAATTTCGAAGGAGGTGATGTAGAAAAAGGTAATCCTTTAAACTTTTTAGGAATTATTCATAAAGGAGGGGTGATTATTCCATTCTTAATGTCTTTCTTCTTTATGGTAATCGTTTTCTCAATTGACCGTGTTATCGCTTTAAACAAAGCAAAAGGAACAGGGTCTGCTGAGAAGTTTGTAAATGACATTCGTGCTTTATTAAACAAAAATGAGGTTAACAAAGCAATTGAATTATGTGACAAACAAAAAGGAGCTGTAGGTAACGTAGTTAAAGAAGGTTTAACAACTTACAAAGCTTTAGAAAACGACACAACGTTAAACAAAGAGCAAAAATTAGCTCAATTAGGTAAAACGTTAGAAGAAGCGACTACATTAGAAATGCCAACGTTAGAGAAAAACATGACAATCATTTCTACAATTGCTTCTGTAGGTACGTTAATCGCCTTAATGGGTACAGTAATCGGGATGATTAAAGCATTCTTCGCATTAGGTGAAGGTGGAGGATCTCCAGATGCAGCTCAATTATCAGTAGGTATTGCCGAAGCCTTAATTAATACAGGTATGGGTATTGGTGCTTCTGCATTCGCTATTATTATGTATGCTTTCTTAACTTCTAAAATTGATGATTTAACATTCAAAATTGACGAAGTAGGAATGAGTATCCAACAATCTTTCTCTGCTCACAATTAATATTCAATTGACGAAGCCTTAGAAGGATAGTATAAGGACAAAATCAAACAACAAACAATTTAGAATATTAATTAATAATACAGAGAAAATGGCAAGAGTAAAACCAAAAAGAAGAGGTCCTTCGATGGACTTAACAGCTATGTCTGACATGGCTTGGCTTTTGTTAACTTTCTTTATTTTGACATCTAACTTTAGAGAACCTGAAGTTGTTCCTGTCGTAACACCAACATCTGTTTCGAACCAAAAAATGGCAGCTGAAAACATGATGATCATTAAAATTGATGGTGAAGGTAAGTTCTTATTCGGATTAGAAGAAAAGGATCGTATCGCAACATTAGAGAAGATGGGTGATAAGTACGGAGTAAAGTTTACAGATGCTGAAAAGAATGCATTCAAAAGCATAGTAGAGTTTGGTGTACCAATGAAAGAGATGAGAAATTATTTGAATCAGCCTGCTGATAAACAACAATCATATCATCCTGGTATTCCATTAGATACGATACCTGAGAAAAATCAAGAATTAATTGATTGGGTATTTGAAGCAAAAGAAGTGAACCCAGATGTTTTCTTAGCAATTAAAGGGGATCAAAAATCTGAATACAAACAATTCAAAAATTTGATTCAACAATTGCAAATGAAAAATATGAATAAGTTCCAGTTAATTACATCTCAAGAATAATTATTAAGAAATTAGAAAATGGCACAAATAGAAAGTCACGATGACGGTGGCGGAAAGAAAGTCCGTTCCAAAAAGAATTCGACGAAAGTCGATATGGCTCCTTTGGTTGATTTAGGTTTCTTATTAATTACTTTCTTTATGTTTGCAGCGACATCGATCAAACCAAACGTAATGAACTTGAACATGCCTCCAAAAATTGATACACCAAAACCAACAGATATTCCTGAAATTAAATTAGCAAACTCTTTGTCTATTTTAATTGGAAAGGATAACAAGTTATTTTGGCATCAACAAGATGAGGCAGGATTAAATGTAGGAACACTTAATGAAACTGACTACTCTAAAGTTCGTGATGTTATTACAGCAGCACAAGGTAGAGCAGATAAAGATAAGTTTACAGTAATTATTAAACCGATGGATGATGCCACGTATGATAATTTAGTAACTATCTTAGATGAAATGGAAATTACAAAGTCTACTCGTTACGGAATCGTACCTGTTGCACCTTTTGAACAAAAAGTGTTTGACGAAAAAGTAGGTAAATAATTAGTTTAATTGTTAAATTTAAAAGAATTAAAATGTCAGAAAATAACAACAAACTAAAATCCTTAGACGAGATAGTATTTGAAGGTAGAAATAAAGCGTATGGAGCTTATGACATGAGAATGTCAGAGAAGAGTACTTTATTGAAAGCTTTCATTCGTGGATTTATAGTAATTGCGATTTTAGCTTTTGGTCTTATTGCTTCTGCGACAGGTTTGTTTGAAAGTAAAAAGTCAGAAGATGTAGTCGTAGATGTTCAGCTTGAGGATTTGAATATTCCTGAACCTCCAAAAGAGGAGGAAGTAGTTGAACCAGAACCACCAAAACCAGAGCCAGAACAAAGATATCAAGAAGAAACAGCTCAGGTGAAAGTGGTTATGCCAGAACCTAAAGCTCAGCCTAAAAAAGAAGAAACCGTTCCTGAAGTAAAGGAAATGGCAGATAAAGATTTAGGTTTAGTAGATAGAGAAGGTCCAAAATCAACAACACAAACTGGTGGTGCTAATGAAGTAAATACTAAAAAAGAAGCACCAAAAGATACGCCAGCGACTCCTAACCCAGGAAAAGGTACAGAACCTGCTGCTCCATCTACAGTAACTGCTCGTACAGCGGCTGTAATGGCGGTATATCCTGGTTGTGAGAAAGATGCTGCAAAAGGTAAACAAGCTGCTACAGACTGTTTATCTAGAAAGTTATCTCAAGATTTACAAGACGAGTTGCAAGATTTTGCGAATGATGCTGCTGGTCAAGGTTTATCAGGTGTTGTAGCTGCAAAACTTTCATTCCAAATTGATACGAATGGTAGAATTGTAGGTATTTCTCCAATGGGTGATGCTAAATTAGGTCCTGAAGCTAAAAAAGCTTTAGAGCGTATTACACAACGTCAACAAAAAAGAGGAAAAACGATTGTTCCTGCTCAAACAGAAGATGGTCGTGCTGCGAAGTTGAATTTCAACATTCCAGTTAAAATGCAAATTGAGTAAGACTTAATTTCATATATAAAAAAGAGGCTAAAATTAATTAGCCTCTTTTTTTGTGTATAATTTTTAGAACACATTTTATGTTTTTAATAAAATCCGCGTTGGTTTTCTTTATCAGATTTGATAAAATTAAAAAGCATCTTCAATTGAATGAAGATGCTTTTTTGATTATAAGAGTTATTATTAATTTAAAACGTAAAGCCTTTTAATAAACTTGTGTATCGCTCAATTCCGTGTTCTATTTCTGATAAATAAATATATTCGTCAGGAGTATGAGAACGAGCAGAATCTCCAGGTCCCATTTTTACCGTTTCGAAATTCATCATTGCTTGATCTGACATCGTTGGTGAACCATAAGTTGTACAACCTAATTCGATTCCTTTTTGTACAATTGGATGATTTTCTGAAATGCGTGAAGAATTTAAACGCAATGAACGTGCTTTAACTTCTGCTTTTGGCAAACAACTTGAAATAATATCAACAACTTCTGGATTTGAATATAATTCGTTTACACGACAATCTACAACCAAACGACATTCATCAGGAACTACATTGTGTTGTTTTCCTGCTTCAATTTGTGTAACTGTCATTTTTACTGGTCCTAACATATCAGAAACTCTTTCGAATTGATAAGTTTTGAACCAATTCATCACATCAATTGCTTCGTAAATAGCATTTACACCTTCATTTCTTGCAGCATGTCCAGTTTTTCCTTTTACAATTACGTCCATCACAACCAAACCACGTTCTGCAATTGCCATGTCCATTTGCGTAGGTTCTCCTACAATTCCCAAATCGATTTTTGGTAGATTCGGTAAAATACTTGCAACATTCAATTGGCCTGAACTTTCTTCTTCAGCCGTAATTGCGACAATCAGATTAAATGGTAAATCATCATTCAAGAAATTGATATACGTTGCCAATAAACTTACCGCAGAAGCTCCTGCATCATTACTTCCTAAACCTACTAATTTATCACCTTCTATCGTTGCTTTCAATGGATCATACGTCCAAGAAGAACCAAATTTTACCGTGTCATGATGAGAGTTTAATAAAATTGTTTTTTTGTTCTCATCAAAATTTGGATGAATACTCCAAACATTGTTATTCTGACGATGAGCTGTAGCGCCATGATCAGTTAAAAACTTGAAAATAATATCGGCCGTTTTATCTTCTTCACTTGAAAAAGATTGAGTTTCGATTAATTGACACAACAAATCGACAGCTTTCTTTTTGAGAACAGCTAATTCTAACATAAAATTGTTTTAATCTCTGAGTTAATGTTGCGCGCGTGTACCAAACATACATTTTTTACACCCGCATTGATTACTTTGAATGAATTGTCTAATTTCGGAATCATTCCTTCGAAAATTACACCTTCTTCTTTTAACTGCAAATATAAAGTTTCGTTAATTTTTGGGATCAATGTTGTGTCATCATTTACATCATGAAGTACACCAATTTTATCAAAACAGAAATTTAACTCTACTTCATTTTCTTGTGACATTGCAACCGCAATTGTAGAGGCAATAGTATCTGCATTGGTGTTTAACAATTGTCCATTTCCATCATGTGTAATTGCACAAACAACTGGCGTAATATTGTTGTCAATTAATAATTGAAATAATTCTTTGTTGACGCTTTTATCATTCAAATCTCCTACAAAACCATAATCAATAGTTTTTACAGGACGCTTAGAACCTTTTATAGCATTACCATCTGCACCCGATAAACCTAACGCATTGCATCCAAATTCTTGCAATTTAGAAACGATAGATTTGTTCAAATTTCCTGCATATAATCCTGTCACAACATCCAATGTTGGTTTGTCTGTAATGCGACGACCTTCGATCATTTTTGGTTCGATTCCCAATTGATTTAACATCTTCGAAGCACCTTTTCCTCCACCATGAACCAAAATTTTTGGTTCTTTAATTTCGGAAAACGTTTGTAGGAATTGCTCTAAGTCTTGCTCGTTATCGATAATTCCGCCTCCTATTTTAATAATTTTCAACATTTTAATAAATATGTAAATTTTGTTTGCTTTTTTTTGGTGATACAAAAATATAATATTTAACTTTGCATCTCAGTATAATAACTGAATATCTTGTTGATTAATGGAAGAAATTACTGAAATTGTTCTTCTCAATTATGAGAGTAGCTTTCGCAATGAAAGCACACCTTTTGGTTCTCATATTTTACTTAAGTGTGATGACAAAAGGTCATCTTTTCTCAGTTCCTCTTTATTAATCGACTTTCCCTTAAATTATGTATGTTAGAATAGCAAATGCAGATGATGCCAAGTACACAGAATTGTTGTGCGAATGGTACGAAGAATCAGCTCGTATGAGAAAAACGGGTATTGCTAAACGAAATCCAGTTTATCTTGAACGCAAAATGCGTAATGGAAATGCTGTGATTGCTTTTGATGATGATGATCAAATAGCAGGGTTTAGCTACATAGAAACGTACGAAGAAGAAAAATTCGTCGTAAACTCAGGTTTAATTGTTCGTACAGATTTAAGGAGTTCAGGAATTGGACGCGAAATAAAACATGCTGTTTTTGAATTGTCACGTACAAAATTCCCGAAATCAAAAATCTTTAGTATTACAACTTCTTTAGCTGTAATGCGTATGAACACAAAATTAGGATACAAGCCAGTAACATTTTCGGAATTAACACAATCGGATGAATTTTGGAATGGATGTAAAAGTTGTAAAAACTTTCACATCTTGATGGAAAATGATCGCGAGCGTTGTATTTGTACAGGATTGGTTTATGATAACCTTGATGACGAGTACGCTAAGCGCGCATTGGCAAATCAATCAAAAAAAGAAGATGAATAAATATACGAACTAAGGTTTTTTTTTGTCTAAAATGAGTATATTTGCATAAAATTTCGAATAAATATTCAAAATGAGTAATAAAAAATACAGATTCCAGATTATAAAAGATTTAATAACAGATCAAGAAATAAGTAATCAAGACGAATTATTAAAAAAATTAATCGATTTAGATATCACCGTTACTCAAGCAACTTTATCGAGAGATTTACGCGAATTGAAAGTTTCAAAAGTTCCTAATAGTTCGGGACAATACATTTATCGCCTTACAGAAAGTGCTGCTCCAACGGCAACCGTTACACATAACGAAAATGCAAGTTTGATTTTCTCTAAAAATTTGGGAGTTATCAAAACAAAACCAGGTTATGCAAACAGAATTGCTTTTGAGATTGACAACACACATTTCAATACTATAATTGGAACAATAGCTGGAGACGATACAGTATTAATCGTAATGAAAGAAGAGAGTAGCCGAGAAGAGGTTACCAATGAATTAAGAAGAATTATTCCCAATATAAACAAATAAACAAGCAATGAGCAACAAAGCAGTTTTAGCTTACAGTGGAGGTTTAGATACATCGTACTGTTTGGTTAACTTAACAAAAGATCAAGGAATGGAAGTGCACACAGTAATTGTAAATACTGGTGGATTTTCGGCAGAAGAGTTAAAAGATATCGAAGCACGTGCCTACGAATTAGGTTCTTCTAAACACGTGACAATCGATATTACAGATAAATATTACAACGATTGTGTTCGCTACTTAATCTACGGAAACATCTTGAAAAATAACACTTATCCATTATCAGTAAGTGCAGAACGTATGTTTCAGTCAATTGCAATTGCTCAGTATGCAAAAGATGTAGATGCAGAATACATTGTACATGGATCTACAGGAGCAGGAAACGATCAAATTCGTTTTGATGTTGCTTTTGCAGTTATCTCACCACAATCTAAAATTATTACTCCAATTCGCGACGAAAAATTATCTCGTCAACAAGAGGTAGAATATTTACAAGCAAATGGTGTAAACTATAGTTGGGAAAAAGCTAAATACTCTATTAACAGAGGAATTTGGGGAACATCTGTTGGTGGAGTAGAAACATTAACATCTAACCAAGCGTTACCAGAAGATGCTTATCCAACACAATTATCAAGAACAGAACCATCTGTTATAGAAATTGAATTTGAGAAAGGTATTCCAGTAGGTTTAGATGGAGAAAAATTATCTCCAGTAGCATTAATTCAAAAATTAAACGAAATCGGTGGTGAATATGCAATTGGTCGCGACATCCACGTAGGAGATACAATTTTAGGTATCAAAGGACGTGTAGGTTTCGAAGCGCCAGCAGCTTATTTATTAATCAAAGCTCACCACTTATTAGAAAAACATACACTTACAAGATGGCAATTGTTGCACAAAGATTCGTTATCAAACTGGTACGGAACTTTATTGCACGAAGCACAATACTTGGATCCAGTAATGCGTGATATCGAAGCATTCTTAGAATCTTCTCAAAATCATGTAACAGGAAAAGTGAAAGTACAATTAAATCCTTATCATTTCTCAATGATTGGAATCGAATCGCCTTATGATATGATGCAATCTAAAGTCGCTACTTATGGAGAAGAAAACGAAGCTTGGGACAGTAGAGATGCAAGAGGTTTCATCAAAATATTCGGTAATCAATTAAAGATTGTTCATAGTTTCGATTAATTGATTCTTTAAAGTGGATTCTAACGAGTCCACTTTATTTTAGAAATATAGTAGAGGTATTATACCTTAAAAAAACACGCGCAAAACATAACAAATGACAAACAAAATTAACGTAAGCATTGTAGGAGGTGCTGGCTACACAGCAGGCGAACTGCTAAGAATATTGATACATCACCCGATGGTTAATATTTCGTCTGTGTACAGTACATCAAATGCAGGCAACCCCGTTACCAAAGTGCACGACGATTTGTTTGGAGAAACTGACATCGTATTTTCGGATAAAATAGACGAAAATGCTGATGTCGTTTTTTTATGCCTTGGTCACGGAAAATCGGCAGAGTTTTTACAAAACAATACTTACTCAGCCAACACAAAAATTATTGATTTGAGCAACGATTTTCGATTAAATGAGAACCACATTTTCGAAGATAGAACGTTTGCTTACGGTTTACCAGAATTAGACCGAGAAGCAATCAAAACAGCTCAAAATATTGCAAATCCAGGTTGTTTTGCAACGGCTATTCAGTTAGCATTGTTACCATTGGCAGTGAATAATGAAATCAAAAATGATATTCACATCAATGCTGTAACGGGTTCTACAGGTGCCGGACAAAGTTTATCTGCTTCTACGCACTTTAGTTGGCGAAATAATAACGTTTCTTTCTACAAAGAATTTACGCATCAACATGAAGGAGAAATTTACCAAACATTGAATCAATTAGAAAAAGATTTCAATAACAAAGTATATTTTTTACCAATGCGAGGAGATTTTGCGCGCGGAATTTTAGCAGGTGTTTATTTAAAATCTGATTTATCAGAAGAAGAAGCAAAAAATATCTTCAATGAATATTACAAAAACGAACCTTTTACACATGTTTCTGATGCTCCAATTGCTCTGAAACAAGTTGTAAATACTAATAAATGTTTTTTACACGTACAGAAACAAGATGATGTATTGTTAATTACTTCTATCATTGATAATTTAACAAAAGGAGCTTCTGGACAAGCCGTAGAAAACATGAATTTGATGTTCGGTTGGGAAGAAAACTTAGGACTTAATCTTAAAACGGTGGCGTTTTAAAGAGTTGTACGTTATAAGTAATAAGTTGTACGTTCTATGCAGGATTATAAGAAATTAAAAGTTTGGGAATTAAGTCACGAATTAACATTAGTGGTTTATCAAAAAACTTCTGTTTTTCCGAAAGAAGAATTATTTGGTTTGATATCTCAGCTTCGTAGAGCTTCAAGTTCAATTCCAACTAACATAGCAGAAGGATGTGGAAGATTTTCACAAAAAGAGTTATCGCAATTCTTAAATATTAGTTTAGGATCAGCCAATGAAACATCATACTTATTATTCTTATCAAAGGATTTAAACTATATCACCGCAGAAGATTTTCAAGATTTAGAAAATAAAATTGAGCAAATTAAAGCGATGTTAATCAAATTAATCCAAAAAATTAAAAACGTATAACTTACAACGTAATACATAAAACATAAACAAAAATGAAACTATTCGACGTATATCCATTAATGAATGTAACTCCGGTTAAAGCTAAAGATTGTATTCTTTGGGACGAGAACGGAAAAGAATATTTGGACCTTTATGGAGGTCACGCAGTGATTTCTATCGGTCACTCGCATCCATATTATGTTGAGAAATTAACAGAACAAATTAATAATATCGGGTTTTATTCAAACTCAGTAAATATCCCGATTCAGCAAGAATTGGCAGAAAAATTAGGAAAAGCATCAGGTTACGAGGATTATACTTTATTTTTAATCAACTCTGGAGCTGAAGCCAACGAAAATGCAGTGAAATTAGCGTCTTTTCATACAGGAAAAGATCGTGTAATTGCGTTTAAAGATGCGTTTCACGGACGTACTTCTGGAACAGTTGCTTTAACAGATAACCCAAAAATTGTTGCGCCTTATAATGCTCATCACAAAGTATCTTTCGTAGAATATAACATTGATGAAGTGAAAGAAGTAATCGCTGGAGGAGATGTTGCAGCAGTAATTTACGAACCAATTCAAGGAGTTGGAGGAATCATTTTACCTTCTGACGAATTTGTACAAGAATTAAGAAAAGTATGTACAGAAAACGGAGTGGTTTTAATCGCAGATGAAATTCAATGTGGTTACGGACGCTCAGGGAAATTCTTTGCACATCAACATTCTGGTATCAAAGCAGATTTGATTACGATGGCAAAAGGAATGGGGAATGGATTTCCAATCGGTGGTGTTTTAATTTCTCCAGAATTTAAAGCTTCTTACGGATTATTAGGAACAACTTTTGGAGGAAATCATTTAGCTTGTGCTGCAGCGGTAGCCGTTTTAGATGTGATTGAGCAAGAAAACTTAATCGAAAATGCAAAAGAAATTGGAGAATATGTTGGAATCCAATTAAATAAATTTCCAAAAATTAAAGAAGTTCGTGGTCGAGGATCAATGATTGGAATCGAGTTTGATTTCCCAATCGGCGAATTAAAAAATAACTTAGTTACAAAACACAATATTTTTGTAGGCTACGCTGGTACAAACGTTATTCGTTTATTACCACCTTTAACAGTAACAAAACAATACATAGATAAATTCATATCAGCTTTAGAAACTGAAATTAACATTATCATCAATGGATAAGACAGTAAAATTAGTATTCCAAGACGGATTAGAAATCGAAGGAAAATCTTTCGGTGCGTATACTTCTGCCGCAGGAGAAGTAGTATTCAACACAGCTTTGGTTGGATATAATGAAAGTTTGACTGACCCTTCTTACAAAGGGCAGATTATGGTGATGACAGCTCCAATGATCGGAAACTATGGTGTTCCAGATGATAAAGCAATGATTAATGAAATTGAAGCTTGGATGGAATCGAACCAAATTCAAGTAACTGGATTGGTTGTTTCTTATTATGCTGATGATTATTCGCATTGGAACGCTATTCAAAAATTAGGAGTTTGGTTAGAAAGTCAAAACATTCCTGGTATTTATGGTGTTGATACACGTATGATTACAAAAAAATTACGTGAGCAAGGTTCTACTTTAGGAAAAATTGTTGCTGATACAGATGTCGCATACTATGATCCAAATGAAGATAATTTAGTAGATCAAGTTTCTTGTAAAGAAGTGATTCGTTACAACGAAGGTGCTGATATTAAAATTGTTTTGATTGATTGTGGAGTGAAAAATAACATCATCCGTTGTTTTGTAAATCGTGATGTTGAGGTAATTCGAGTTCCTTGGGATTATGATTATTCAACATTAGAATATGATGGATTATTTATCTCGAATGGACCTGGTGATCCAGCTTTATGTGTTCCTACAATTAATAATATCAAAGAATCTTTGAAAGGAGATAAACCAATTTTCGGAATTTGTTTAGGAAATCAATTGGTAAGTTTAGCAGCTGGTGCATCTACTTTTAAATTAAAATACGGACACCGTTCGCACAATCAACCTGTACAATTAGTAGGAACAAAAAGATGTTTCATTACATCTCAAAACCACGGTTTCGCAGTAGATGATTCGAAATTACCAGAAGGATTTAAAACATTCTTTACGAACTTAAATGATGGAACATGTGAAGGAATTCGTCACGAATCAAAACCAATTTTTACAGTTCAATTCCACCCAGAAGCAATGGGAGGACCAGTTGATACAGAATATTTATTTGATGAGTTCATCGAAGAAGTAAAAAAATATAAAAACGCTAACGCATAATCAGAATCACGATGTTAAAAAAAGATATTAAAAAAGTATTAGTATTAGGATCAGGAGCATTAAAAATTGGTCAAGCTGGTGAGTTTGATTATTCTGGTTCGCAAGCGTTAAAAGCGTTAAAAGAAGAAGGAATTAAAACAGTTTTAATTAATCCAAATATTGCAACTGTTCAAACTTCTGAAGGAATTGCAGACGAAGTTTACTTCTTACCTGTAACGCCTTACTTTGTGGAAGAAGTCATTAAAAAAGAAAAACCAGACGGAGTTTTAGTTGCCTTTGGAGGACAAACAGCTTTAAACTGTGCGGTTGAATTAAATAAAGAAAATATATTCGAGAAATATGGTGTTGAGGTTTTAGGAACTCAAATTCCAGTAATTGAAGCAACGGAAGATCGTGATATTTTCATCGAAAAATTAGACCAAATTGGTGTTTTAACTGCTCGTTCAGAAGCAGTAGAAACTGTAGAAGACGCAATGGCAGCTGGTAAACGCATCGGTTTCCCATTAATCATTCGTGCGGCGTACGCTTTAGGAGGTTTAGGTTCTGGTTTCGCAAATAACGAAGAAGAATTATTAGATTTAGTTGAAAAAGCATTCAATTATTCTTCTCAAGTTTTAGTGGAAGAGTCATTAAAAGGATGGAAAGAAATTGAGTACGAAGTAGTTCGTGATTCTTACGATAACTGTATCACAGTTTGTAACATGGAGAACTTCGATCCGATTGGAGTTCATACTGGAGAGTCAATCGTTATTGCACCTTCTCAAACTTTATCAAATTCAGAATATCATAAATTACGTGAAGTTGCCATTCGCACAATTCGCCATCTTGGTGTAGTTGGAGAATGTAACATTCAATATGCTTTCGATACTGTTTCAGAAGAATATCGTGTAATCGAAGTTAACGCTCGCTTATCTCGTTCGTCAGCTTTGGCGTCAAAAGCAACAGGTTATCCTTTAGCTTTCGTGGCTGCTAAATTAGCTTTAGGTTATTCTTTAGATGAGTTAAAAAATAGTGTAACGCAAACGACATCTGCGATGTTCGAGCCAGCGTTGGATTACTGTGTAGTGAAATTGCCTCGTTGGGATTTAAATAAATTTTACGGAGTTCGTCGTAACATTGGTTCTGCAATGAAATCTGTTGGAGAAGTAATGGCAGTTGGACGTTCTTTTGAAGAAGCAATTCAGAAAGGAGTTCGTATGTTAGATATTGGACATAGAGGTTTCGTAGCAAATGGATTCAAAATTCCAGAAGGTGAATCGTTGGATACATGGTTAGCTGAGCCAAATGACGAGCGTTTATACGCGATTACTGAAGCTTTCAAAGCGGGATATTCGATTGAAAAAATTCACGATTTAACAAAAATCGATTTATGGTTTTTACAACGTTTAGAAAGAATTTTTAATGTATCAAAAGAATTTGAAGCATTAGAAAGATTTGAACAAGTTGAAGCAGATTTAGTAAAACGTGCAAAATTATTAGGATTCTCGGATCAACAAATTGCAGTTTTAGTAAAAGGAGATCAAAACGTACACAGAAACGAATTAACAGTTCGTGAATTACGTAAAAACTTCGGAATTAAACCTGTTGTAAAACAAATTGATACGTTAGCAGCAGAATTCCCAGCACAAACAAATTATTTATATGTAACCTATCACGGAACTGAAAATGATTTGGAGCCAGAAACTGAGAAAGCAGTTTGTATTTTAGGATCTGGAGTTTATCGTATTGGTTCGTCTGTAGAGTTTGACTGGTGTTCTGTAAATGCAGCGCATACAGCATCAAAAAATGGTTACAAAACAATTATCATCAACTATAATCCAGAAACGGTTTCGACAGATTATGATGAGTCAGATCGTTTATACTTCGAAGAATTGTCTTTTGAACGTGTAATGGATATTTTAGATTTTGAACAACCTAAAGGAACAATTATTTCGACAGGAGGTCAAATTCCGAATAACTTAGCGATGAAATTGTACGATCAATCAATTAATATTTTAGGAACTTCTCCTTTAAGAATTGATGATGCAGAAAATCGTCACAAATTCTCAGAAATATTAGATGAATTAGGAATCGATCAACCACGTTGGAAAGAGCTTTCTTCTTTAGAAGCGATTCACAAATTTGTGGAAGAAGTTAATTTCCCAGTGTTAATTCGTCCTTCTTATGTCTTATCTGGAGCTGCGATGAACGTAGTTTCGAATACACATGAGCTAGATGCTTTCTTGAAATTAGCGAAAGAAGTTTCTCCTGATTATCCAGTTGTAGTTTCAGAATTCGTACAAGGAGCAAAAGAAATTGAGTTGGATGCAGTTTGTCAAAATGGAGAAATTGTAGATTACGCAGTTTCTGAACACGTAGAATTTGCGGGAGTTCACTCAGGAGATGCAACAATGTATTATCCACCACAAAAAGTGTACATCGAAACAATTCGTCAAATGCGTAAAGTTGCAGCGAAAATTGCAAAACGTTTCGAAATTTCTGGACCAATGAACATTCAGTTTTTATCAAAAAATAATACAGTTCGTGTTATCGAAACTAATATTCGTGCTTCTCGTTCGTTTCCATTCGTATCGAAAGTTGCAGGAAATAATTTAATCGAAAAAGCAACAAAAGTTTTATTAGGATTAGAAGTAGAAAAAGGACATTCAGAAGTCGTTTACGATTTAGATTATGTAGGAGTGAAAGCTTCTCAGTTCTCATTTACACGTTTAGCAGGAGCTGACCCAGTTTTATCAGTTGACATGTCTTCGACAGGAGAAGTAGGGTGTATCGGTGATACAGCAGAAGAAGCTTTATTAAAATCAATGTTATCTGTTGGATATGAAATTCCTGAGAAAACCGTTTTAATTTCTGGTGGACCAATTGCTTCTAAAGTTGCTTTATTAGAGCCTGCGAAACAATTAATCGCAAAAGGTTACAAAATTTATGCAACAGAAGGAACGCACAAATTTTTTACAGAAAATGATGTGTATTCTACGCTTGTTTACTGGCCTTCTGATAAAAAAGAGCCAAATGTAATGTCTTATTTACATGACAAGAAAATTGATATGGTGATCAACATTCCGAAAAACTTAACAAAAGCGGAATTAGACAACGATTATCAAATTCGTCGTACAGCTGTAGATTTCAATATTCCGTTGGTAACAAATGCACGTTTAGCTTCGGCTTTCATTAATGCATTTACAAAATTATCGATGGATGATTTAAAAATCAAAACTTGGAATGAATACCGTAATAAATAGAAATTAGAATCTAGATATTAGAAGTTAGAAAGCCTCGCATTTGCGAGGCTTTTTTTATGTTATTTTTTTGAATTTGTCATTCCGACAAAAGAAGGAATCTAAATTTAATGCGAAGCTGAAACGAGTTCAATTTAAGTCATCCTGAACTTGTTTCAGGAACACATCATACGTGATTGCCTAATAATCTTGATTAAACATGAAGAAATGAATACACAATAATTCCAATAACAATTATTGAGAAAATAAACGTATTAATTCCTAAAAGTATAGCACCTTTAATTGTTGTAATGATAAATCCTTGGTTATAGAGTTTTTTCAACGCAAGGAAAAAGTAAACAATAATATATAAAACAATCAATGTATTAATTAAAGCTATTATGGCTGATACAGCATTACTATCAATATAATTTGAAAGTTTATTCAAAAGAAAAATTACCAAAATTGATAAAAGAATTACCGTAAAATAATGCAGTGTAAAAATTCCGTGATCAAAATACCACCATTTCTTTTTGTTGTAAAAAATCCATAAGAAGAAAGCAAACAAAGGCATGTATACAAACAAAACTTTCGGAATGACATGCAAAGATTTCTCAACAATAGCTTCTCCTAATTGTTCATCAGAAACCTTTCTTTTTCTCAACTCTTGGTATTTTTCAATAAAGGGAGATAATATTGGAACGTTATTTTTTACTTTAGATTGCAAGTTTTCAATAGATTCCTCGTTCAAATCTTCTAAAGAGTTTGCATTTTTATTTTTTTCAACTTCAGATTTTATTTTTGCACTTTGCTCGACAGTTGTCAATCCTTTGTTCTGTAAAGTGTCTATTGTAGCATTAAGTGCTTTTTGAATTTTTTCAGTATTTTCTATTGATATAGGTTCATTGGAACTATCATTATATTCAGTTTTATGAGAAGGAAATATAGAAATAAGGAAAAACGTTACAAAACTGACAAAAATGTACATTTTAACAGGATTAACAGAACTATTTCGTTTACCACTCAAATATTCTTTGGTTAAAACTCCAGGTTTCAAAAATAGTTTTTTGATTGTTTGCCAAAAACTTCCATCGTAATGAACAAAATCTTCGATAAAGTGAGTAAATAAAAAGTGAAACGGTTGACGTGTTTCTACATTTTCTTGTCCGCAATGTGTGCAATAATGTTCTTCTACGTAATGTCCACAATTTTGGCAATTATGATCTTCTCTTAGTTTTCCGTGACTCATGTGTTAATTCTTAGTGATGATAAATCTATAAAAAGATTATTTATTTTGAAATAATCACGAAGAAATATTTGATTAAATATAGATTAAGAAAATTAGCTTTTTTGTCTTTCTAAGTCATCCTGAACTTGTTTTAGGATCACATCATTTTATGATAAACTAAAGATAGATTCTCTACTTCGCTTCGTTCTAAATGACAATTGAGTAAATGTCATTCCGATGAAAGGAGGAATCTAAATTTATTTTCTTTTTCTAAAATTGAAAAATATACTAATAGTCAATAAAAATCCTAAAAGACTTAAACCTATCCAATAATATTTATTTCTTTTTTCGGCTGATAATTTATACAATTCAAACTCTTTTTGGATTAAATTCTCTTTACTTGAATTTGGAGGAGGCGGAATATTAAGAGTGTTTTTTTTCAGATATTCTTTACTAAGTTTTTCTAATTCTTCTAATTCAGATTGTTCAACAAATTTTAAATCAGAAGTTCTTGTACAAATATTTGTATAGATGCTAAAATCTGTGATAAATCCATAAATTAAATAGGTTTCATTTAATTCGAAGTTACTTCCGCAACCTCCAAACATTGATGAGGCAGGTGTGTAAATAGTTGTATAATATTTTTGTTTTTTATTTGTAATATCTATATTTTTTTTGAAATTTTTCTCGATTTCAAATGTATAAGCAAAAACAGGATTTGAAGAATAATCATAAAGAGTTGTATCAATTTTAATGACTTTTCCTATTATAATTTCATCAAATTCATCAAATGAATTTTTAACAGATGGAAATTCTCCACAACTACAACCAAACGTAAAAGTTGAGATTAAAAATATGAAAGTAAAAAAGTATTTCATTCAAATCAGTGTTTCCTCTAATTTACAATATTTATCCAAACAAAAAATCCACTTCAACAGAAGTGGATTTTTTTATTTCTTGTAAAAATAGTTAGCTTAAAACTCAGCGAAAAAAGCTTCTACTTTTTCTACGCCGTTTGCATCTAAAGCTTCAACCAATTCTTTTTTGATTTCAGTTAATTCTTTCTTTTTCGCTTTTTTCAAAACTGGTTTTGCAGTTTCCAAAAAGTTTTCGATTTGTTCTAAACCACGAGAACTTAAGAATTTTTCGTCTGTTTTTTTCAATTTAGCGTAAACTTGTACCAACATTCTACATTGTTCCAAAGCCAAAACGTATTCTTTTACAGTTTCTAACGTAATCATGTAATGCAACATCAATTGTACTGAAGGCATATTACGTTGATGACCAAATTTCGTGTATTTTTCTAATGCAATTCCAAAAGATTCTTTACTACGTTCGATATTTTTATTTAAAGCTGCAGAAATGACAACATTAAACCAATCGTCTGAATTATCAGAGTTTTGAGCGATATCGAAAAATGCATTATCCGCATTCTCAAAATCTTGTAAACTATAATATGATAAAGCAATTAATTTCTTAGCATCGTACATTTGTTTTGGGTCTTTTGCATCCAATAAACCTTCACAAATTTTGATACACATCTCGAAATTGCTGTTTCCAAATAAATCTCTCGCAGTGTTCAACAACGAATTAGTCGCATTCTGTTCCAACGCTTGCTCGTACATAAATTGACGCGCTCTCAAAACATCCTCGTATGTGATATAATCGTAATTGATTTTCATTTTTTTCGTCTCTTTGTTAATTCGCAACTAAATTAATTAAATCTTTAAGAAAGTACTTAATTATTTATCTTTTTTTAATAAATGTCGAATCACCGTTTCTGCCGCATGCAACCCGAATAAACCAGGCATCCACGAATTAGTTCCGTAAAACGATTTTTTATAATTTTTTCCATCCGTTAATTTAACCGAAGATTCATCAGGAACTTCTGTCGAAAAAACAGCTTTTACACCTTTATTAATTCCTTCTTTTTTTAATCGTTTTCTAACATTTTTTGCCAAAGGACAAACATCTGTTTTACTAATATCACGCACTTGTACTTTGCTTGCCAAATATTTTCCTCCAGCGCCCATATTGCTGATTACTTTAATTTTTTTGCGTTTTGCAGCTAAAATCAAATTAATTTTTGGTGTAACAGAATCGATGCAATCTAACACATAATCAAAATCTGGTGTGACGATTTCGTGTGTACGTTCTGGACTCAAAAATTCGTTGATACGCGTTAATTCTAATTCAGGATTAATGTCCATTAAACGATCGCCAACGATGTCTACTTTGTTCATTCCAACAGTTGAGTGTAAAGCGGGTAATTGTCGATTAATATTTGTAATATCAACAGTATCACCATCAACAATTGTCATTTTTCCAACTCCTGCGCGTGCGATAAATTCTGCGGCAAAAGAGCCAACTCCACCTAAACCAACAACTAAAATGTTCGAATTTTTTAGGATTTCTAAACCTTCTTCTTTGAATAATAATTCAGCTCTTTCTTGCCAAACTGCCATTGAAATGTATTTTAATTATGATTGAACTTCGTAACCGAAAACTGCTTTCCAATTTTCTGCTTGTTGAAGTTGTAATTCTTCGATTGTAATTTTTCTCAAATCCGCTGCAAAAGTATAAATTTCTTCAATAGAAATTTCGCTTGCATCATTCTCCAAAAAGAATTGATTCGCAGAAAGATTTGCAAATATAATTTGTAAGTTTTTGTTTGATAGAAGATTTTTACCAAAAGATGCAAAACAATTTTGCGCAATAATTTGATTGAGTAACTGTTCATTCTTATTGAAACCATGAAAAATAAACGGAATCGTCAATTTCATTTGTTTTCGAATCTGTAAAATTTCTTGATAAGCACGAACCGAATGTATAATGACTGGAAGTTGATATTGCATCGCAATTTCTAACTGTTTTTTAAAAACGTTGATTTGTAATTCAAAATCTGTTTCGCACAATTTATCTAATCCAATTTCACCGATTGCTAAACAGTTTTTATTCGAAATAGTTTGATTAATAATTTCGATTTCTTCCTTTATTGATGAGGTTTTGATGTAAGCTGGATGAATCCCAATTGAAAATAATTTAGCTTCATTATTCAACTCATTTGGAAACTGATTATACAGTTCCAAAACATCTGTTTGATCGGATAAATGATGTGTATGCGCGTTGAGAAACATAGTTCAAATTTAATCTTTTTCAATGATTTTTCGAAATGTTAAAATAGGAATAGAATTTGCTATAGGAATTTGAATGAATTCAGATCATATTTTAAGTCCAAAAATGTTGAAGTTTTTGCCATGGCTTGGTGCGATGGCAATTTTTATGCAAGCTTTGGACGCTACAATTTTAAATACATCTTTACCTACAATTGCAAAAGAATTAGGAAAATCGCCTTTAGAAATTCAGTCGATTATTGTTGCGTATACGTTAACAATCGCTTTGTTAATTCCTTTGAGTGGTTGGCTTTCGGATAAATACGGAACGAAAAAAGTTTTTCAATCTGCTATACTGATTTTTACACTTGGATCCACACTTTGCGCATTTGCCACAACTTTACCTTTTTTAGTCATTTCACGCGTTATACAAGCGATTGGAGGATCGATGATGGTTCCTGTTGTACGTTTAGCAATTTTATATGCTTATCCAAAAAGTGAATTATTAAAAGTAATTAATTTTATCACCATACCAGGGTTAATAGGACCACTTTTAGGACCAACAATTGGAGGTATTTTGGTTGAAACTTTATCATGGCATTGGATTTTCATCGTGAATATTCCATTCGGAATTATTGCACTTTGGATGACAACTTTTGCGATCCCCGATTTTAAACATCCAGTTTTTAAATTTGATATCAGAGGTTTGATTCTTTTTAGTGGAGGAGTTACTGTCTTAACATTGATTATGGAATTGACATCTTCTCGTGTGATTGGCCTGCAAACTGTATTGGCATTGACTGTAGTTTCTGCCTTTTTGATTGGTTTGTATATTTATCATGCAAAACATAAACAACATCCTTTAATCGATTTGAATTTGTTTAACATTAGAACTTTGCGAATTGGTATTATAGGAAATCTTATTACACGATTAGGAATTGGAGGAATACCTTTTCTTATTCCGCTTTTATTGCAAGTTGGTTATGGATATTCGGCTACTGTAGCGGGATTAATTATGATTCCATCTGCAACAAGTAACATTATTGCAAAATCGTTTGTTGTGCCAATTGTGAATAAATTTGGTTATCGAAATACGTTGATTTCCAATACAATAACTTTAGGGTTAATCATTTGTATGTTTTTCTTTTTAGAATCGAAATCACCAATTTATTATATCATTCCGTTAATGGTTTTGAATGGATTTTTTAGTTCAATTCAATTTACGGCGATGAATACCTTGTCTTTAGCAGATTTGGACGAAAATACATCCAGCGAAGGGAATAGTTTATTATCGGTTACACAACAATTATCACTAACATTTGGAATTTCTGTAGCTGCATTAATTTTAGGTGTTTTTAGACAAGCAGGATTTGTAAATGGAGTGGAAGTACAAGCTTTTCGTTATTCATTTTTGACGATGGGCGTGATGACTATTTTATCAACTTACATCTTTTTCAAATTAAGAGAATCTGATGGCGCTTCAATGTCGGGGAAGAAATAAAATTTAGAACATAAAAAAATCTCTACCAAGTAGAGATTTTTTTCGTTTTATATTATTTTGATTTAATCATTGTAAAAATGATGGCGAAGTTCACCTTTCAAGTTTGCTTCGTATTGCGTTTTGAATTCTTCTTTCGAAAGGTTTTGACCTAATAAATAAATGGCTTTGGTAATTGCAGCTTCCATTGTCAAATCATAACTCGAAATTGCGCCCATATTTAGTAACGCATCACTTGTAGCATAACGTCCAAGTTCTACCATTCCGCCAGCACATTGCGTGTTGATGATAAGATGAACTCCTTTATTCGTTACTTCTTCCAGCAATTCAATAAACCAACTATCGGTAAAAATATTTCCTGTTCCGAAAGCCTCAATAATAAAAGCTTTCATGTTCGGAGCGTTTAAAACACTTTCGATAAAAGAACGATTCATTCCAGGGAAAATCTTCAAGACACCAACATCAGCATTTAGATTTTTGTTGATCGAAAGTTTATCCGTAACAACATTTTTTAACAATAAATCTTCTTTCACTTCCAGATGAACACCGGAAACTCCAATTACTGGATAATTCGGCGACTCGAAAGCATCAAAGTTTTCTGCATTAATCTTAGTTGTTCTATTCGCACGAAACAATTTATATTCAAAATACACACAAACTTCCTTGATAATTGGTTTGTCATTTTTACGTAACGAAGCCAATTGAATCGAAGTAATTAAGTTTTCTTTCGCATCTGTGCGCAAATCTCCAATTGGTAATTGCGAACCAGTGAAAATGACAGGTTTCTCGAGGTTATCAATCATAAAACTCATTGCAGAAGCTGTATACGCCATTGTATCTGTTCCGTGCAAAACAACAAAACCATCATAGTTTTCGTAGTTTTGTTGAATGGTTTCGGCAATTTCTATCCAATATTTAGGTTTCATATCAGACGAATCTATAGGCGTATCGAAACTATGATAATCGAAAGAACAATCTAACAGACCCAATTCCGGAATTTGTTTCAACAAATTATCAAAATTGAAAGGTTTCAAGGATTGGTCACCATAATCTTTCGCCATTCCAATTGTTCCTCCTGTGTAAATTAATAAAATTTTTGTTTGCATGCGGTTTGATTAATTTCTGGTTAAAATTAACCATTATAAAAAATCTGTACAACATCTTTTCTTAAACTCCGATATTTTGTAAATTGGATAAATAATTGTGAACATAAATTTAAACTATCAACTTGATGAAACTATTACTTTTAGCCATTACAACTTTGTTAACATCAGCTTATGTTAATGCACAATCTGATGAAGGATTGTTTGAAGTTGAGTACGAAATGAACGGACAAGAACTGAAATCTTTTGCTTTTTCTACGGATAATTGTGCGCAGAATTTGATTGTGAAATCGTGGGAAAATTGGGTAACGAACAAAGAAGGTTCTTCTGCTTTTTTGAAAAGACATGAAGCGAGTAATATCAAGTTCAAAAATTCGCAAGATGTGTATAAATCTGTGATTAGTTTGGTTGATGAAGAAAACGGAAAAACGACCGTGATTAATACATTAACTGATCAAAATGGAATGACGTTTAATAGTAATTCGGCAGAGTTTGATAAAATTTATGCGCAATTGCAAGATTTAGCGACTAAAACGAAACAAGGTTGTGTACGAAATGAGTTGAGGTTAGCGAACGAAAATATGATTCGATTGACAAAAGATAACGCTGATGCACAATTGAAAAAAGGAAACTCAATCAAATCATATCTAAAAGATAATAACACCTTATTGAAATTAGAAAGTAAAAAGCAAGCTTTGGGCGATAAATTGGATTTGGTGGTGAATCAATTGGAAAGAGAATCAAATGATAAAGTAACTGATGGCTTGATGAAGAAAAAGATAAAAACAGAAAATTCTTTGCGATCTATAGAAGATCAAGTAGTAACATTGAGCGGAAAAATACAAACTGCTGAAGAGAACGATAAAGGTTTAGACGCAAAAATTAATCAATTAACTAGTCAAATTCAGCAACAACGCTCGATTACGGAAAATTTAAAAAAGAAATATTCATCAATTGCACGATAATTGTTAGAGAAATTATATATTTACTAAATATCAACAAATAAATATTATTAAAATCAACTCGTTATGGGATTATTTTCGTTTATCAAAAATGCCGGAGAAAAAGTCTTCGGAGGTGCAGAAACACCAGAAGAAAAAGCAGCTAAAGTACAAGAACAAGTTGCAAAACAAGGATTTGATTTGTCAGGAGTAACTTTTTCTACTGATGGAAATAAAATTGTAGTAGCTGGACAAGCGTTGGACATCAACGAGAAACAAAAAATTTTAGCAACAGCAGGTAACATTGATGGAGTGGAAGGAGTAGAAGATCAATTAACATTGAAAACACCTTTGAGAATTGAGATTCCAGATTTATCTAAGACAATGTATACTGTAAAAAGTGGAGATTCTTTATCTAAAATTGCAAAAGAAGTTTATGGAGATCCAATGCAGTATCCAAAAATTTTCGAAGCAAACAAACCAATGTTAAAACACGAAGATAAGATTTATCCAGGTCAGGTTTTATATATTCCTCAGGATTAACACAATAGAAATAAAATATTAACGTTAAAACACCTACAACCAAATGATTGTAGGAGTTTTATATTTTTACAGCATGGTTTTTGCAGAATATATACTCGCAATAAAAAATAATAACATATATTCGTATAACTGAAATAAAAAAATAATTATGAAAGTTTCAATTTTACCAGTAGCGGTTATCGCTGCTTCAACTTTATTTAGTTGTGTGAGTCAGAAGAAGTATGATGAATTACAAAATAAATTCAATTCTGCTTATTCTGAGAACCAAGGATGTCAAACAGAATTGGCTGTAGCGAAAGCTAAATTAGCTAATTTTGAATCTAACCAAGGTCAGTACGAAAACACAGTTCAGAGTGAAAGAAATCAAATTAAACAATTACAAGAACAATTGAAAAATTGTATTAATGGTGGTTCTAAAAACGTTTCTGAATTAGTGAACGAAATCAATCAGTCTAACAAATACATCAAACATTTGATCGACCCGAAAAGCAAATCGGATAGTTTGAATATGGTTTTAACAAACAACTTAACGCGTTCTTTATCTAGTAATGAAGCAAAAGACGTTGATGTTAAAGTATTAAAAGGTGTTGTTTATATCTCGTTAGCTGATAACATGTTGTACAAATCTGGTAGCTACGAAATTTCACCTGCTGCAGGAGAAACTTTAAGTAAAATTGCGAAAATCATCAACGATTATAAAGATTACGATGTATTGATTGAAGGTAACACAGATAATGTGCCAATTTCTAAACCAAACATCCGTAACAACTGGGATTTATCTGCTTTACGTGCATCTTCTGTTGTACAAGCATTACAAAACCAATACGGTGTTGATGGTAAACGTTTAACAGCTGGTGGACGTGGAGAATATAACCCATTAACTACAAATGCTACTGCGGAAGGAAAATCTAAAAACCGTCGTACACAAATTATTATCTTACCTAAGTTAGATCAATTTATGGATTTAATTGGGCAAGCCCCAAAAAACTAATTTTGGTAAAAAAATCAAATTAATATAGAAAGAGCCACTTTATAGTGGCTCTTTTTTTGTAACTTTTTCCAAATTTTAATCAATCAATACCAATGGAACTATATTATTCTTTTTCGGTTCTAATTGTTCTTGCTGCATTATTTTCTTATGCAAACCTTCGATTCCTAAAATTACCTGGAACAATTGGAATTATGATTATCGCCATGTTAGTATCTATCGCTATCCGTTTATTGGGAGATAGCTATTTTCCTGATGCTACAAAAGACATGTTTCAACTCTTTAATAGTTTAGACTTTAATGAAATATTGATGGGCGCAATGCTTAATTTTCTGCTTTTTGCAGGTGCAATGCACGTTAATATTCTCGATTTGAAAAACTTGAGATGGACAATTGCTACTTATGCTACAATATCAGTAGTATTATCAGCATTTATTATATCAGTAATTTTATATTACATTGCGCCATATTTTGGTATTCAAATTCCGTATATCTATTGTTTATTGTTCGGAACATTAATTTCTCCAACTGATCCAATCGTTGTATTAGGAATTTTGAAACAAGCAAAAGTTCCTAAAATTATTGAGACAAAAATTACAGGAGAGTCACTGTTTAATGATGGTGTGGCCGTTGTAATGTTCGCAGTAGTTTTACAAATAGCAACTAATCCAAGCTTTGATGCTGATTTTGCAAGTGTTTCAAAATTATTCTTGATGGAAGCTGGTGGCGGAATCTTACTTGGATTATTACTTGGATTTACAGCGTCTAATTCGATGAAAAAAATTGATGATTATAAAGTTTCAGCTTTAATTACATTGTCGATTGTAATGGGAGGATTTTTGATTGCAAAAGAACTTCATATTTCTAGTCCTTTAGCTATGGTTATCGCAGGTTTAATAATCGGAAATTATGGAAAGAAATTCGCAATGAGTAAAACAACTCAAGATTATTTAAACAAATTTTGGGAGCTTATTGATGAAATAATGAACGCCATTTTATTCCTTTTTATAGGTTTCGAATTGTTGTTAATAGAAGATTTAATGGATCAAATTCTATTAGGAATTGCCACAATTTTTATAGTCCTATTATCTCGAACATTATCAATTGTTATTCCAGCTCGTACTATTTTAAGAAAAAACACTTTTTCTAAAGGTTCACTTATTGTCTTGGTTTGGGGAGGAATTCGTGGAGGAGTTTCAATTGCATTAGTTCTTTCGATGCCAAATTCGGAATGGAAAGATTTGTTATTAGAGTTTACATACATCGTTGTTTTATTTTCAATCGTTATTCAAGGTTTAACTGTAGGTAAAGTGGCTCATCGTGTTCTAAAAGACGAATCTGATGAAGCAAATAAAGAAGAAATGGAAGATTATCTTAATTCATCTAAATTGTAAATAATTTTAAAATATACAATTAAAAGGAGCAAGCGCATCTATAGATGCGCTTGCTCCTTTAACAGAAGTTTAGAACTTAAAATGGTTTAGTTCACGAATTAATCTTTATTTTTAATAGAAATTAGAACAAGCCAACAGAATGAAATTAAAGGATTTATCTAATCAACTCGAAATATCTTTAGGAAGTTTACAGAATTTTATCAATGATTTTAATATTGATTTGAGTTTTTGTATTGACGAAAATTTTAATGTAACACAACAATTTATAACATTTTCGGAAGAGAATAAAGATTTCTTAAAAAGATATGCCGAAGATTATTCCAAAGAAAAAACAATAGAAGAAATCGCTAAAACAATTGGAGCGAAAGAAGAAGAAGTACTTCATTTTTTTGTGACAAATGGAATTCCTGCCGAGGTTGCAAAGCAGATGAAAACGGGAGTGTCAAGTTATTTGATTCATTCTTACATTGGGGGAAAATATCCGTTTATAGAAAAAGCATTTCCGCAATGCGAAGATTTTTCTGGTAAAAGTTTAGTTGGTTATACTGATTTGTATTTTTATATGACTGATATGTTAGATCCATTTATCAGCAAAGATCAAGGAGAAAGTTGGGGAATCTCAAAACCTGCTGGCTTGATTTTGTATGGACCTCCAGGTAGTGGGAAAATATATTGGGCAAAGAAAATAGCGGATATGATTGGTTACGAATTTGTACATATTTTCAATGATTATTTAGTTGGGAATTTTGATAACAAAAAGAATAAATTCTCCGATTTTCTTTCAAAAAAGATGAATCAACCTAAAACATTATTGTTTATTGATTCGTTCGACGAAATATTACATTCTACTTCTGTAAATACCATTTATCCCGAAATGGTCGATTCGTTTTATTCCGTTCTTAGACATATTCAGAAAAATGATACGAAAGAACTTTTGATTGTTGGAGCTGTTGAATCTTTAGCAAATTTGAATGATGAAATCGTTGCACCTGGTCGTTTTGATTTACATATTCCGATTTTTCCTCCAACTTTTGACGAGCGCAAACAATTACTTCTACATCACATGACTACGAATTTGGCGCAAGATTCTCCGTTATTATCAATTTTGAAAAATCAAAATGCGTTGAACAAAGATTTCTGGACGCCTTATGCGGCTGAAATGAAAATTTTCTCAAATACAATGATGATTGATTTTACACAATCGCTTAAAAAACGTTTATATGCATTATACAGAAAAGATGAAACGAAAAATATTGTGATGACAGAAAAGGTATTGTTTTCTGCATTTCAAGAAGCAAAATCGAAATTAACGCCTGATTATTTAAAACATTGCGCAATTTTCTTAACAGAAGCCAAGCAAAATGTTGGTCAAGATTTTCCGCATCGTCTGATCGAATTAAATGCTGATTTAGAGTTTTATTTATCATCAAAAGAAATTCCGATTACTAAAATTGGTTTCAAGCAAAGTGATGAAGCAATTTCTCCTACAGCTCAACAAGCAGTTGAAGAAACTAAAGAAGTTTAAAATAAAATAATATAAACCACAAAAAAGCGCTCTTAGAGCGCTTTTTGATTTTATAATTGATTAAAACTTACAAAGTTTTAAATGTCAATAATAAGATATTTCCTTTGTAAAGATGTAATTCTTTTCCAGAAACTTCGTAACGATTTACACTTTTCAACATCGATAAAAATGCTTTTTCTTCTTGCAAATTAGGACAAGCCATTTTAGTTTCAGAGAAATTAACGAAGCTGGTTACGCCGCTAACTTTTGTAAAAGAAGCATTGAAATTGTTGCAACCCGCAAAACCACTTACAGTCGAATTCGCTTCGTCAATAACCAACATTACGTCTTTATCGTACAAACCTTTTACTACGTTGTTATCGTTGATCAAATACCAATTTTGATTTGAAATCGAAACTTCCGATTTAGGTTTAATTTTAGCAGTAGTTGCACTTGTAGAACAAGAAGTTGCTATAAAACTCATCAAAATAGTTGCTGAAAATAAAGTTACAATCTTTTTCATTTTTCGGAATATTTTATCTCAACTCAGCGTTGAATTTTTCTTGATACAATTTGATTAATTTATTCATTAAACCATCAATTTCTTGATCACTTAATGTTTTATTTTCGTCTTGAATCATAAAACTTAAAGCATACGATTTTTTACCAGCTGGCAATTTATCTCCTTCGTAAACGTCAAATAAATTCACAGCTTTCAATAAATTCGTTTTCACTTCTTTTGTAGCTTTGTACAACTCTTCATATTTCACAGAAGAGTCAAGCAATAAAGCTAAATCTCTACGAGAACCTGGGAATTTAGAGATTTCTTTGTATTTCAAATCGTGTTTGTTTGCTAAAGCAACCATTGCATCCCAATTTAATTGAGCAAAGAAAACATCTTGATTAACGCCTAATTTTTTCGCTAATTTTTTGCTGATGATTCCTAGTTTTCCTAATGGTTTTTGACCAGAAATAAACTCAATTCCATCTAAGAAATTATCATCTTTTGCAGGTAACTCATCTGTAATTTGAATATCTAATCGAACAAAAATTTGTTTAATCAAACCTTTCAAATCAGCAAATGAAGCTTTACGTAAATTTCCTGTCCACGATTCGCTATTAAAGTTTCCTGAAAGAACGATTCCTAAACATTTATTTTCTTCGTAAATCCCATCAATTTTGCGGTAAACTTTCCCAAATTCGAACAATTTAACATCCGAATTACGACGGTTGATATTAAACGCAACATTTTCTAATAAACCATTCAACAAAGTGCGGCGCATAACAGCTAAATCAGCCGAAAGAGGATTTAACATGGCAACACTTTCTCCTTCTGGATAAAAGAAAACTTCTTCGTATTCTCTTTTCGTTAATGAGTTATTCATCGCCTCATTGAATCCGAAAGAAATCAGTTGACGCGCAATAAAATCTTCGATTTTATCTGCACTAACTTTTTGATTTTGAACATAAGAAAACGAGAATTTTGAAGGAATTTCGATATTATCGTATCCATAAATTCTTAAAATATCTTCAATCAAATCCACATCACGTTGTACATCTACACGATAAGCAGGAACTTCTAAATCTAAAATTCCATCATTTTCTGACAAAATTTTAATTTCTAAATTCTCTAAAATCGATTTGATTTTATGTTCTGGAATTTCAACTCCTAATAATTCAACCACTTTATGTAAACGTAATTTTACATTAAAGTTTTGAATAGGATTTGCATAAATATCATCAATATTAGATGCAATTTCAGCACCAGCAATTTCAACTAACATCATCGCAGCTTTCTTCAACGCGTCGATAGTTATGTTAGGATCAATTCCACGTTCAAAGCGGAAAGAAGCATCCGTATTTAATGCATGTGCTTTCGCTCCTTTACGAATTGTTACTGGCTCGAAATATGCTGATTCTAAGAAAATAGTTGTCGTTGCATCCGAAACTCCAGAATCTTTTCCTCCGAAAACTCCAGCAATACACATTGGATTATTCTCGTTGCAAATCATCAATTCATGTCCTTTTAATGTACGTTCAACGCCATCTAAAGTTGTGAATTTTGTTCCTTCTGCTAATTTCTGAACGATTACTTTATTTCCTTCAATTTTAGCTGCATCAAAAGCATGTAAAGGCTGACCTAAATTGTGTAAAATATAATTGGTAATATCAACCACATTATTAATTGGCGATAATCCTATAACTTTTAAACGATTTTTTAACCAATCTGGCGACTCAGCAACTTTTACATTTTTTAAATAAACACCTGCATAACGAGGCGCTGCTTCTGTATCTTTAACCTCGATAGAAATAGGACTTTTTCCAAAATCTGTCGTAGGATAATTTGAGACATCAAATGTTTTGAATGTTGACGTAATATCACGAGTTTTAAGAGCAGCGTGTAAATCACGCGCTACACCGAAATGTGACATTGCATCCGCACGATTTGGCGTTAAACCAATTTCGATTTCGTGGTCAATTTCATCATTTTTTCCGAAAAGGTCGAACGTAGAAGTTCCAGGTTTTAAATCTTCTGGTAAAACCAAAATACCAGAATAATCTGTACCAATTCCTAATTCTACTTCAGAACAAATCATTCCGAAAGATTCTTCACCACGAATTTTTGCCTTCTTGATTTTAAATTCACCATCAGGAGAAGGTAAAACCGTTCCGACGGTTGCCACAGGTACATTTTGACCCGCTGCAACATTAGGAGCTCCACAAACAATTTGCGTTTCTTTTCCATCTCCTAAATCTATTTTAGTAACTTTTAATTTATCTGCATTCGGATGAGGTATAGCTGATAGAACTTTACCAACTAATACGGTTTCCAAATAATTTTTAGCTCCACCTACTTGCTCTACACCTTCTACTTCTAGACCCGTACTTGTAAGTGTTGAAGACACTTCATCAAGTGTTATATCTGTATCAATGTAGGTTTTTAGCCAATTGTATGAAATTTTCATTGTATTGTATAAATGAATTTTATGTATTCTTTTTGATTATGCGTTTAACATAACTGGCATAACTAACATTAAGATTTCTTCGCCATCTTCTAGTCCATCAACTGGTTTGATGATTCCTGCACGATTTGGCTCAGACATTTCCAATGTTATTTCTTCTGATTGTAAATTGTTCAACATTTCGATTAAGAAACGAGAATTGAAACCGATTTGTAAATCAGTTCCGTTGTAATCACAAGGAAGTCTTTCTTCTGCTTTGTTTGCAAAATCGATATCTTCAGCAGAAATTGTCAATGAATTTCCAACTAATTTTAATCGAACTTGGTTTGTTGTTTTGTTAGAGAAAATTGCCACACGTTTCAAAGATGTCAAGAATAAGTTTCTGTTAATCGTTAATACATTTGGATTTTCTTTTGGAATTACCGCTTCATAATTAGGATATTTACCATCAATCAAACGACAAGTTAACACGATGTTTTGGAATGAAAAACGTGTATTTGTATTGTTATATTCGATTGTTACATCGTCATTATTTCCTCCTAAAATATTTTTCAATAAGTTAAGTGGTTTTTTCGGCATAATATATTCAGCAGCTTGTAAATTGTCTAAGCCATTGCGAGTATATTTTACCAAACGATGCGCATCTGTAGCAACAAAACGGAAAATATCTGCATTTGCTTGGAAGAAGACTCCTGTCATAATTGGACGTAATTCGTCGTTTCCTGTCGCAAAAATAGTTTTGATAATTGCTTCTGATAAAATGCTTGCACTAAGTGTTGTAGAGCTTGCGTCTTCGATATCTGGCGTTTGAGGATATTCGTTTGCGTCTTCGAATGCTAACTGATAATTTCCTTGTTCTGAAACAATTTCCAACGTATTTCCTTCTTTTTGGATAAAAGTAAGCGGTTGCGCAGGGAAAGTTTTCAACGTGTCAGTTAAGATTTTTGATGGAATTGCAATTTTTCCATTATCATTAGACTCAACTTCTAAAGTTGTTGAAATTGTTGTTTCTAAATCAGAACCAGTGATAGTTAATTGGCTACCATCCAATTCGAATAAAAAATTATCAAGGATTGGTAAAGTATTATTAGAGTTAATAACCCCTCCGATTAAGTTAACATTTTTTAATAACGTGTTGCTCGATACAATAAATTTCATATGAAGAATATTTCCTTAAAATATCTAACAAATGTAATAAATAATCAAGTAAAAAACTCAAACCTATACATTAAATATTATATAGAATGGCTTGTTGTTGATTATCAAACAGAAAGATGATTGTAAATTGATTGTTATTATTTGTTTAAATTTTCTTTGAATTAAAAACTTTTCACCCGTAAATTTGTCTTGTATATCGAGACTTTTAACAAATCTTTTTGACCAAATCTCATCCAAAAAGATTAATTTGAATTTAAAATACTATTCTATGAAAATTGAATTGAATTTAGAAGGAAAAAATGGAGTTTTTATACTTCTTGATGAGAATAATAAAGAAGTTGGTGAATTAACTTTTATGCTGAAAGAAGAACAAATGTTGATTAATCATACAGGTGTTAATCCCGAATTGAGAGGACAAGGTTTGGCCGAAAAGTTAGTGTTAGAAGCTGTAGATTACGCAAGAAAAAATCAGTTGAAAATCATTCCATTTTGTAGTTATGTGAGCGTTTATGTTGGTAAACATCCAGAAGTACAAGATGTAATTTAGAAAATTATGAATTTAGAAAAAGTTTTTGAACACAACCAAGAGTGGGTAAATAAACGTTTAGAGCAAGACGAGCAATATTTTGATAAGCTTTCGGCTGGTCAAAATCCAGAAGTGCTTTATATTGGCTGTTCGGATAGTCGTGTGACGGCAGAAGAGTTGTTGGGAGCAGAGCCAGGAGAGGTTTTTGTACACCGCAATATAGCGAATATGGTAATTAGTTTGGATATGAATACCACCTCTGTTTTAGACTATGCGGTAGAACACCTAAAAGTGAAACATATTGTAGTTTGTGGACATTATAATTGTGGTGGGATTAAATCTGCAATGATTCCGAAAGATTTAGGAATGATGAATCCTTGGTTGCGTAATATTCGTGATGTTTATCGTTTACATTCAGAAGAATTGAATGCAATCGAAAACGAAGGAATGCGTTACAACCGTTTGGTAGAGCTAAATGTACAAGAACAATGTGTAAATGTGGTAAAAAATCCTTTTGTACAACGTGCAATGGAAAATGGATTAGAAGTACATGGTTGGGTGTTCGATTTGTTTACTGGAAAATTAATTGATTTGAATTTAAACTTCGATACAATCTTAGAAAATATCAAAGAAATTTACGATATCAACGAATAAATTTAACATTTTGTTATATTTGGTATAATAATTGTTTTTAACACTGTTAACCAAACTATATCAATGATTAACAACCGTTGGATAAAAAGAATCGGTATCGCTTTAATTTCTATTATTGCGGTACTTTTTATTTTAAGTTTTTACATCTCCTATTTTCTGAATGATCGACTTCCAAAAATCATTGCAGAAAAAAACGATACCGCTTATAATCTGACTTACGAAGATTTGAGCTTTTCTATTTTTAATTCGTCTTTATCACTAAAAAATGTTGAAGTTTCTCCAAAAGATTCGTTGTTAATAAAGGATTCGATTGACGCAACAGGAAAAGTGAAAGAAATAAATGTTGTCGGTATCAATTTTATAAAATTAATTACCAAAAAAGAAGTTGCAGCATATTCAATCAACATCAATAATCCTTCTGTAAATTATTATCTCAAAGAGAAAAAAGATTCGATCAAAAAAGATACAGCACAATCCAAAGTTGGGCAAAGTATAGATGTTTCCAATGTGAATATCAACAATGGCGAGTTTAATTTGTATTCTCAATCAGGAAAGAAACATATAGCAAATGTTTCTAATTTTTCGATCGATTTTGATGGCGTTCGTTTCAATGAGCGAACAGCGGACAAAAAAATTCCGTTCAGATATTCTGCTTTTGATATTAAATTAGATTCGATGTTTTTTGTGGTAAAAGATCAACAATTGATTAGAGCACGAAAAGTTCGTTTTAATGAAACTGATTTTGAGTTGGATAATTTCTTGATGAAACCGCTTAAAATGAACGGAAAAATGTACGTTCCAAACGATTCTGAAAATGATTTATTGGATATTGAATCACCACTTCTTTCGCTTTCTAAGATGGATTGGGGATTTACTTCAGAAGATAAATTATATTTTAAAACAGATTTAATCAAATTCAAAAATCCAAAAATTGCCATTATTTCTGCCAAACCTGAGAATAAAGTTGAGAAACAATCAACTAAAAAAGTAAGCATAAAAACGGAAGATGCGGAGTTAATTAATATCAAAAAATTACAAATAGAAAATGGTAAAATTCGTTCACTCTTCTCGAATGCAAAAACGGTAAAATATGCAATAAATAATGTGTCGTTAAATATCGAAGGAATAAAAATGAATGCGTTGACGCGAACAAATGATATTCCGATTGATTATAAAACTTTCCGGATTAAGTTGGATTCGATGTATTATCGATTGAATGAAATGCACACGTTAACAGCATCTAATTTTGATTTGACAGAAAAGAAATTGATTCTGAAAAATTTCAAAATGAAACCATTAATTTCAAAAAATCAATTTAATCGAAATTATACAAAATCAAACACATTATTAGATGTCGAAGCACCAATTTTGTCGTTAAATAATAACAGTTGGGGAATAAAAAATGGTGATTTCTATTTTCATACAAATTCAATCAAATTGGATGAGGTAAATGTGAAAATCATTGATCAAAAGAATGAAAAAGTTATTGCGAAGAAAGTTGAAAATGTAACAGAAAAATTCTTGATTAATTTTAATCTTGGAATTGATACGATTCAAATTAAACAATCTCGATTTATTGCTTCACAAAAATTCGATTTTAACAATGTTAATTTGACGGTTTTAGGATTGAAAAATGATTATGAAAAAGAACTTCATATCAATCATGTAATTTTCAAAAATCCAAAATTTACGATTTATGGACAGCCAAGACGAGTGGCGCAGCGCGAAGGAAAAACGTCAAAAGAGTTTAATGATGTTATAAAAGTTGATAAAATTTCGTTGGTAAATGGACATTTGGATGTGATTCCTTATCAACAAAAAACGCCGAATTTAACGTTGAAGCAAATTCAGTTAGCGTTTAATCAAATCAATGTTGATCCAAAAACAATTCAAGAAGCAATACCATTTTCGTATAAATCTGTGTTGTTAAAATCTTCAGGAATTGATTTCGATTTAGGAAAAACGTATAAGATGAATACTGGAGCTTTGCAATTTCAGAATGGAAACTTGACGTTAAATCAATTAAAATTGACACCAAAACTTACTCGAAAAGCATATACTGCATCTTTGCAAAAACAAGCTGATTTGTATACTGTTTCTGTGAAACAATTGCAAGGAAACGGTATACAATGGGGAATTTCGCCTTCAAAAGATTTTTTCTTGAAAGCGAATCAAATAAAATTGAACCAGCTTTATGCAAATATTTATAGAAGTTTGGTTCCACCTGATGACACAAAACGTAAAACAATGTTTTCACAAAAATTACGTGAAATGAAATTCGATTTAGGGGTGAAACAGTTGCAATTGGTCAACTCTAAATTAGAATATGAAGAGGAAACGGCTAAAAGTATTGGAACAGGAAAATTGACGTTTTCGTCGATAAATGCAAGGGTTAAAAATGTCAATTCGGGTTATCGTAAAATATCTTTACCAAACGTTGATGTTGATTGGCATTCAGAATTTATGAATGGAGATTTGCGTGCAAATTGGACATTTAATCCAATGAATCGTTCAGAGAAATTTAATATCAATGGTTCAATTTCAAAACTTCCTGCAAAAAATCTCGATCCTTTTGTGAAACCATATCTTAAGGTTTCTGTTGATGGATTTTTCAATCAAATAAAATTTAATTTTGATGGAAATGATAAAGTTGCTGGAGGAAATTTTGGAATAGATTATCAAAATTTGAAAGTGAATGTTTTGCGTGATGATGGTTCGAAAAGGAAATTATTATCAGCAGTTGGAAATGCAGCGGTAAAGAATGATTCTCGTGGAAAAATGAAAGAAGAAAAAGTAGAAAATATCGAACGAAAACAGGATAAATCATTTTTTAATTTCTTTTTAGCTTGTATCTTAGACGGTCTTAAAAAAGCACTTTTAATTATTTAAGAAAATGAAAAGAACAGTCTTCATAACCGGAGCAACATCTGGCATAGGAATGGCGACAGCAAAGAAATTAGCACCAAATTATCGTTTAATTTTGTGTGGGCGTCGTCAAGAACGATTAGATGAAATTCAGGCAGAATTGAGTCAAATTACGGAAGTAAAAACCATTCAATTTGATGTTCGAGACAAGGAAGCTGTTTTTAATGCAGTAGAAAGTTTAGAAAATGAGTGGAAAAATATTGATGTTTTAATCAATAATGCGGGAAATGCGCACGGATTAGCACCTTTTGATACAGCTGATTTGGAGGATTTGGAAGCAATGATTGATATCAATGTAAAAGGATTAATTTACGTTTCGAAAGCAATTATTCCAATTCTTAAACAATCATCAAATGCGCATATCATCAACCTTTCTTCGATTGCGGGAAAAGAAGTTTATCCAAATGGAGGAACATATTGTGCGTCGAAAGCGGCGGTAGAATCGTTAAGCAAAGGAATGCGTTATGATTTGTTACCTTACGGAATCAAAGTTTCCAATATTGCGCCAGGAGCGGTAGAAACAGAATTTTCTTTGGTTCGTTTCAAAGGAAATCAAGAACTTTCGGATAATGTATACAAAGGTTTTGAACCATTGGCTGGAGAGGATATTGCAAATGCAATAGAGTATTTGTTGCAACAACCAGAACATGTACAAATTGCTGATGTTACAATTTTTCCAAAAGCGCAAGCTGGAGGAACTGTTTTCTTGAAAAAATAATCTATTTCGAAAAATTGATGTCGATAAATAAGGACGGAAGTAAAATTCGCTTTTTAACGGAAAATGCAAATGCGAAAGTTTTTAAAAATGTGTTGATGAGTATTAACAGCGATGATCAACAAATGTACATGATTATGGATGGTGAAATTACGGCATCCGAAATGAACAAAATGGTAAAAGAATCTAATAAATAATAAAAAAGCTGAGCACCGCTCAGCTTTTCTATTTCAATATTTTTTCATAACAAACACTTTCTTCGATGTCTTTGTATTGATCGTAATTTTCGATTCTTGTGTAATCACATCGTTCATACAACGCGATTGCTTCGGGTTGTTTCAATCCGGTTTCCAAAATACATCGTTCATAATTTAATTCGATTGCCCAATTTTCTAACTCATTCAGAACTTTAGCTGCAATTCTATTTCCTCTAAAATCAGGATTTACATACATTCTTTTCACTTCCATCGTTGTATCATAATAATGTTTTATAGCGCCACAACCAACAGGATTTTCGTTTAAATAGGCGATAGCAACGTGATTTATTTTGTCAACTTTATTGTATTGCGAAAAGAAAGAATGAAATTCGCCATTTCTTATCGCTAAATCTTTATCTAATTCTGTTACCAATTCTTGAAAATCTTTGTTAGAAGAATTTGTTCGAATGATTTTTACTGAATTCATTTTATTGCTTTTCCTCAAATTTAATAAAACTTAAGTTTTTTTTGTAACGCTAAATTCTATTTTGTTCCGCTGTTTTTTGTGCTTGTTTCGCTTCTTTTACTTTCTGATTTCCGAAATTATATTTCAAATTCAACATAAAGTATTGTGTATCGCGATAATCTTTGAAATATTGATTTTGATTTGCGTATTTCGTGGAAATTGTATTGCGATCGGTTTTAAAAATATCATTGAAAACTAAACCAATTTCGAAACGTTTATCCCATATTTTTTTGTTTAAAATCAAATAGGTGTTTTGAGAAGAACTAATATCAAACGAACCTTGAATTGCCTTCGAATTATATTGATATCCAGCCGAAATATTAAATGTTTTTGCTTTGTCTAAATCCAATTGAGTGCTCAATGAAAGGTGATAAAAAAAGACATCGTTTTTGTATTGCAGATTATCTGGCCCAAAATAATAGTTTTGATTATATTCTCCCATTGTAAATAAATTCAGTTTCCACCACGATTTTAGATTAAAATTTTTCGAAAGATTTGCTCCAAAAGCTTCTCCATTTTTGATGTTTGTAAAATGATAAACTGTTTCGAAAGTTTCAGGATTTTGAATAGAAATTTCCATCGTTGGATTTTTCTCGTATCGATAATAGGCTTCAAAATTCCAATCTTTCAAAGTGTAAGATAAACTCAAATTGTGGATAATCGTAGAAATCGCATTGGCATCGCCCTGAAAATAAGAAAACAGATTGTAATATGATTTTGAAGGATTCAAGAAATTATAATCTGGTCGATCAATTCTTTTTCCATAATTCAAACCAATTTGTCCAGCATTTTCAAAATTATATAGTACATATAAAGTTGGAAAAAGATCGGTATTTGTTCGTTTATTTTGGTTAATTGGATTATCAGAAATCGTATTTATAAGAGCTGTTTCAGATCTCAAACCAGCTTTTGCTTCCCATTTTTTCCATTTGTAATTTCCAGAAATATACAACGCAAAAATCTGTTCTTTGTAATCAAAAATATTACTTTTTTCGGGGTGATATTCGATTTGATTTTGAATCGACTCAAAGAAATCTAAATCATTATCATTCTTCACAAAACTATATTTCGCTCCAGCTTCCAAACCATAATTTTCTTCGGTCAAGCTATAATCAATTTGTGTAGAAAATAGATTCAATTTTTGAAGTGCCGCGCTCAAAAAACGATTTTCTTCATAAGGTTTATCCTTGAAATTCAATTTTGTTAAAACATCTTGATTTTCTTTGTAATAACGATGACTAAAATTGTTGCTCCACGTCAAATTATGTTGCCCAAATTTTTTGTCATAAACCAAATATGTATTAAAATTATTTGAAGATTCGCGACGATGATTTTGTGTTTTATAAAATGATTCAAGTTGATTATTTGTTGTATTGTAAATATTCGTCGGAACGTTATAATTTCCAATTGATGCAGGATTTCTTGAACCATTTATTCCAAACTGAAAATTCTGTAAACTATCGATTGAATATTGAGAAGCAAAGTTGTAAATATGTTGTTGTTTCGCAACTGTTCGACGAATCATGTCACTTTCCCAGCGTGTTTGATCTTTTTCATAAATTGTTACATCAAAATTCTTGCGAATATATTTTCCATTCACAAAATAATAACTTCCTGTCAATTGCCATTTTTCTGTGTTGTAAGATTGCGAAGTTCCCAACATTCCTTTGCTATAAATCGATTGATGATAGCGTGTCGCAATTTGTCCTTTGTAACCAGAAAGTACATTTTTCTTCATTTTAATGTTAATAATCGCACTTCCCGAAGCCTCATATTTTGCAGGCGGATTGGTAATGACTTCAACCGAAGAAACTGTTGCACCATCAGTATTTTCCAACAATTGTTTCAAATCATCTTGGGACATTAATGTTTTTTTATCATTAATTGTGACTAAAATTTGCGTATTTCCTCTCACACTTAACTGTTCATTTTTTAGAAGAACATTTGGCTTGTTTTTCACGATATCCCAAGCACTTAAATTTTGCAAAGGCGTATTTTCGACATTAAATTCTATTCGATCAATTTTTCGTTTCAACAAAGGTTTTTGACTAGAAAAAACAACGTCTTTTAAGTTAATTGTTTCATCTTTTTGAAGCGTAATAATCAAAGAGTTTTCTGAGTTAGCTTGATATGTCTTTTCAAATTCTTGGTAACCAAATTCTTTAATGTAAATTGTAAATGATTGTGCTTGATGAAGCTCAAAATTAAATTCGCCATTTTCATTCGATTCAGCTACAATTGGATCTTGTGAAGGAATTTCAACTTCAATAGAACTATTTTTGATTGGTTGATTTTGCTCATCGATAATTTTTCCAGAAATAATTTGTGCAAAAATTAAATTTGGAAGTAGCAGAAAAAATGTTATTACTATTTTCATGGTTCAGATTTTTAACAAATCTCTTTCAAGTTTCGATTTTACTTGGTTAATGAACGGTTAACGATGAGTTAATGTGTAATTTATGTGCGAAAACAATGTATTTTTGAATTGATGGAAAGCTTATGAAATTATCTAAAAAACATTATACATTTATTTTCTCTTTTGCATTGATCGTTTTGGTTGCATTGCAAGGGTATTATATCTACAATTTGTATCGATTGATTGAGAAAGATATGAATAAAGAGGCGTGTGAAATTGGAGTTAAAGTGATGAATTTTATGTCAAAATATGAAACAGATTCTAATGATGATAAGATTTTAGATTATTTCAAAAAACTGAATCATGATGAAAAAAAACAGTTTGATGAATTACAAATAATTCGAACGAAAGTAGATTATAATTATGAGATTTATACGCCAATTGTAGATTCTCTATTAGACGTTTATTCTAAGGAAAATAATTTTGAAATAGCGCTTCGTACAGATGTTTATTCGGTTTATGATGAATTGAATCATAAAGAATTATTGCCAAAGAAAAAGTATGTGATTTACGAAACGACAAATAAAATTGCGAAACCAACTAATATTAATCAAAGTGTTTGGTCATCGGATGATATTAGTAATCAAACAGATTCTGATTTAGGAATTAATAAAAATGAACGTCATAAATATAAAATTAGAGGAAAGACAGATTTTGAATTACTGAATTTGAAATTTTTAATTCTCAAGAAAATTATTCCTTTAATCATTGTGAGTTTGTTGATTGTTGGATTAATTGTCTTTTTGTATTGGAAAAGTCTTAAAAATTTATCGAAACAAGAAGAAAAAATCAATCAATTACATTTGACAATAGACTCTATTGCGCATGAATTGAATACGCCAATTACGACGATGAAATTTGCTTTGCATCAAGTTCAACATCCAGAAACGCAACAAATGATGAACAGACAAATTAATCGTTTGGAGCAAACTGTTGATTCTATTTTTGTAAAAAATGACGAAAATTCTGAATTGTTAGATGAGGTTATTTTGAATGAAATTATCCAAAAGATTCAACTTCAATATCCAGAAATTAAACTTATTAATCAAAGTATTTTCGAGAAAAATAATGTACTGAAAACAAACGATTTTAAACAAATTGCTCAGAATTTAATTGAAAATTCAGTCAAATATGGAGCTACTGAAATTGTATTAGATTTTAAATTTCAAAAAAAAATAACATTGAATTTTTCGGATAATGGAATTGGAATTCCAACCAATGATTTGCCTCTTATTTTTGATAAATATTATCGTGTGAATCGTTCTATTAACCAAAATGTAAGCGGTTTGGGTGTTGGATTATTTTTGGTCAAGAATACAATCGAACGATATTTAGGAACAATTAACGTTCAGAATAATAAAGACAAAGGTGTTCAATTTTTAATCGTTTTGCAGAATGAAAACTAAATTAATTTTAGTAGAAGATGATCAAGATTTGGGAACAGTTCTCAAACAATATCTCGAATTTTCTGATTTTGAAGTGACTTGGTTTGATCATCCGCAAAAATTATTGAAGGAAATAGAATTGTTAAAATCAGCTCAATTAATCATTTTTGATGTCATGTTACCAGAAATTGATGGTTTTTCTTTAGCGAAAAAATTAGCCGAAACCATTACAATTCCCTATTTATTTTTGACAGCTAAGGCGCAAAGTTTTGACCGTGTTTTAGGTTTGAAATTAGGTGCAGATGATTACATCACAAAACCTTGCGATCCAGAAGAATTGGTTTTGAGAATAAAAAATATTTTGAAAAGAAATCAACCTGTTTTAGAAGAATTGATTAAAATTGGAACTTATGTTTTTCATCCAAATCAATTGCAATTATCTTATCAAGAAGAAAAATTTCAGTTAACAGAAAAAGAAGCAGAATTGTTGAGTTTCTTGATTCAGAATAATCAAAAATTAGTGAGCCGTAAAGAGATTTTAGAAAAAATTTGGGGCGAAAACGATTATTTTATGGGTAGAAGTTTGGATGTTTTTATGACACGTTTGCGCAAATATTTTCAGAACGATGAAACGATAAAATTTGAATCAGTTCGTGGAATTGGGTTTAAAATTAATTTTCCTCTCTAAAAATAAAGCTGAACAGAAGTTCAGCTTTAATAACAAACAATTGAATTCTAAATTCAGTAAAGGGAACCGAATTTTATAAATGGATTTTTATATTCCTTGAGCAATCATAGCATCGGCAACTTTTACGAAACCAGCTATATTAGCGCCTTTGTAATAATTTATATTTTCTTGAAATTCACCTTTTCCATATTTTTTACATTGGTGATGAATTTTGATCATAATTTCTTTTAATCGATAATCTACTTTTTCTCTGTTCCAATTTTGACGAATCGAATTTTGAGACATTTCTAATCCAGAAGTCGCAACACCACCGGCATTTGCAGCTTTACCAGGTCCGTATAAAATTTGATGATCCAAAAAATAATGAACCGCTTCGGGAGTTGTTGGCATATTTGCACCTTCTGCAACCAATTTGCATCCGTTGAGATGTAAAGTTTGAGCATCTTGCAAATCCAATTCGTTTTGTGTAGCACATGGCAAAGCTATATCACAAGGGACTTTCCAAGGGTTTTGGTCAGAGAAAAATTTAGCGTTTGGATAATAATCAACATACTTTGAGATTCTGTCATAATTATCATTTTTAATTTTGAAAATGACCTTTAATTTTTCTGTGTCAAAACCATCTTCATCATAAATATATCCAGAAGAATCAGAAAGTGTTACCACTTTAGCACCCAATTCCAGAGACTTTTCAGCAGCATATTGTGCAACATTTCCAGAGCCAGAAATAGAAACAGTTTTACCTTTTAAGGTTTCTTTTTTTTCGGCTAGCATACATTCTACAAAATATAATAAACCGTAACCAGTTGCTTCAGGACGAATCAAAGAACCGCCATATTCCAAACCTTTTCCAGTTAAAACACCTGTAAATTCGTTTCGCATTCGTTTGTATTGACCGAATAAATAACCAATTTCTCGTCCTCCAACGCCAATATCACCCGCGGGAACATCTACATCTGCACCAATATGACGAGATAATTCGCTCATAAAAGATTGGCAGAAGCGCATAATTTCCATGTCAGATTTTCCTTTTGGATCAAAATCAGAACCACCTTTTCCGCCACCCATAGGTAAAGTTGTCAGGCTATTTTTGAAAACTTGTTCAAAAGCTAAGAATTTAAGAATAGATAAATTAACAGACGGATGAAAGCGCAAACCGCCTTTGTAAGGACCAATCGCAGAATTCATTTGTACACGATAACCTTTGTTGATTTGGATTTCGCCTTTGTCATCAACCCAAGTTACTCTAAACTGAATAATGCGTTCTGGTTCTGCAATTCTTTCAAGAATTTTGAATTTCTTGTATTTAGGATTTTCTTCTACAAATGGTAAAATGGTTTCGGAAACTTCTTCAACTGCTTGTAAAAATTCTTTTTCGTTTGGGTTTTTTGATTTAATTCTTTGAATGAATTTTTCTGAGTAAAATAAAGTATCCATGTTATTTGTGTTTGATTATTGATAAAATTACAATTAACAATAAAAAAAATAACATATTTTTTAAAGTAAACTTTTAATATTTATGAAGTTGATAATTTTGACTACTCAGAATCTTTAGGTTGATAATTTTTGAAACAAAAAAAGCAGGAAAATTTCCTGCTTAATAAATTTTGTATTTTTATTCAGTTTAAGACAAGGCTTATTTTTTGAAAAATCCACCCAATAAACTCATAGCATCTCCAATTCCTAATTGTCCGTCACCATCTTGGTCTAACAATTTTTCGAAACCACCTAAATTTACTCCACTTTGGTTTGTTTGAGTTGTAGAACCACCAACTAAACCGCCTAATAAACCAGCAATTCCATTTGAATCTAATCCAGCAGACTGTTTTTGTTTACCCAAATAGCCCATTACAATTGGTGCAACTAACGCTAAAATTTGAGTAACTTGTGCTGTATTCAATCCAGATTGTTGAGAAATTGCAGATTCTACATTTTGTTGTTTATTTCCTAAAACGTGACCTAAAATTCCTAATCCATCTTGTTGATTTCCTCCTTGACCTAAAAATCCAGAAAGATTATCCAAAATGCTCCCGTCATGTTGATTTAAAGCATTCGAAATTCCTTCAGCACCTCCGCCTTGTGCATTTTTATTTAAAGCAGACAATAAAAAAGGTACAGCTGCTGCAACAGCAGTTTGAGCTTGAGATTCATTAATCCCTAATTGTTTTGCAGCAGAACCAACAATTTGTTGTCCCATTGCACCCTGAATTAAATTTGTAAAGTCCATAAGTTTATATTATTTACTCAAATATACTATTTTTAACAGATTAATTCAGATTAATATTAAGAGTCCTACAAAGTATTTCTATTTTTGTACAATCAATTTTGTAAATGAAACAAATAAATCTTTTTTTAGTAATCATTATTGCGGTTTTGGCTTTATTGCCAATCGTTTTACCAAGTCGTTTCGATGAAGAAATGCAATATGAATTTGATGCCCCTGTTGGTTTGGTGTACGACGAATTTTATAATCTTCGTCAATTTTCGAAATGGCAACAATTTACAGCTGCGGATTCTTTGACAATCAAGAAATTTTCTAATACAAAAGAAGAGGACGAAAATTATATGATTTGGGATTCTGAAGATGCTTCAATTGCTTCTGGAAAAGTAACGATTGAAAATTTTTCGATAAATCGTTTCGTTAATTATACGATAAAATATGATGGTTGGGAAAAATTAGATAGTCTTAATGTTAAATTTGAACAACAAGAAAATGGAAAAACAACTGCAAAATTGAATTATTTAAGTCAAGAAATTCCTTATTTCTACCGCTATTTTGCTTTTTTCAAAAATCCTGAATCTAAATTTGAAAAATCTTTGGATAACCTCAATCAAAAAGTGAAAGTTAGATTAGATAAGGATCAAAAAGAAGGTCGATTGAATTATGGTGAATATCGAATTGTAGAATTAGGTCGAACAAATTTATTAGCAATTCGTAAGCAGTCAAGTTTAGCAGAAAAAGATATAATGGATAAAGTGGATGGCGCTTTTGAGGTGATTTATAAATCATTAATGAATAAAGATGAAGGTGGTTTTGATTTCGATTTAGGTTTCCCATATGTCTATTTTACTGATTTTGATAAAGAAAAAGATAAAACAACATTTTTTGCAGGAATACAATTAATAGAAGATTTGCCTTTACAAAAAGAGATGAAAAAAGTGGTTGTTCCTGGTGGAGATTATTTGTTAACATTGCATTTAGGACCTCGTTCTAAACGTGCACAAACAATCGAAAAAATGAAGAATTATGCAAAATCGAAAAAACTACAATTGGATACAAAGCAATTAGAAATTATGTTAAACGATCCGAAGGAAACTGATAGTTTAAAACTAATTTCTCGAATTTATATTCCAATTAAAAAACAATAAATACTTAAGAATTAACAATTTTTAAAGTACACTTAGCCACAGAAATGTGGCTTTTTTTGTATTTTTGCAACTTCTTACAAACGAACATGGACAAAGATTTTATTGAAGTTTACGGTGCACGTGAACATAATCTAAAAAATATTGATGTAAAGATTCCTCGAAACGAGCTTGTGGTAATCACGGGTTTAAGTGGAAGTGGAAAATCTTCGTTGGCTTTTGATACGATTTATGCAGAAGGACAACGTCGTTATATCGAAACTTTTTCGGCTTATGCGCGTCAATTTTTAGGTGGTTTGGAACGTCCAGATGTTGATAAAATTGATGGTTTGTCACCAGTTATTGCAATTGAGCAAAAAACGACCAATAAAAATCCGCGTTCTACTGTTGGTACAATTACAGAAATTTATGATTTTCTTCGTTTGTTGTATGCGCGTGCTTCTACGGCTTTCTCTGTTGAAACAAACGAACAAATGATTGCTTACACAGAAGAGCAAATCATTGAGTTGATCCGTGCACAATACAGCGGAAAGAAAATTGCAATTTTAGCACCAATTGTACGTTCAAGAAAAGGTCATTATCGAGAGGTTTTTGTGACATATTCTAAAAAAGGTTTTCTTGAAATGCGTATTGATGGCGAGTTGAAAGATATTGCACCAGGAATGATGTTAGATCGTTACAAAACGCATGATATTGAATTGATGGTGGATAAAATGTTGCTGAATGATAAGGTGAATGATCAACGTTTGCGTTCAAGTATCGATCATGCAATGCATCAAGGAAATGGAATTACGATGATTTTGGATTACGAAACCAATGAAACCAAATTCTTTTCTCGTTCATTAATGTGTCCATCGACAGGAATGTCATATGCGTTGCCAGAACCGAATACATTTTCGTTCAATTCGCCAAAAGGAGCTTGTCCAACTTGTACAGGTTTAGGCGAGTTGAAAGTGGTTAATCACGAAAAATTATTTCAAGATAGCGAAAAATCGTTGTTTGATAATTTGGAAGAATTATTTGAAGCGCTAAAATCATCTTCTCGAATAGAAAAACAATTGGAAGCGATTTTTGTCAAACATAATGTAGACCAAAAAGTAGCATTCAAAAAACTTCCTCAAGCATTAATTGATGATGTAATGAATGGTTTGAAAGAAACTTTGAATGTCGATCTTAAATTTGCATCAGTCAAAAAAACATATAAAATCGATTTTGAAGGATTGAATGAATTTCTTTCTGAAATAATGGAAGATAAAAATAATCCGTCTTCAAGTTCGATTAGCAAAAAGTTTGGAAAGAAAGTTATTTGTCCAACTTGCGAAGGAAAACGCCTTAAAAAAGAATCGCTTTTCTTCCGAATTGACAGTAAAAACATTGGAGAAGTTGCGGAAATGGATCTTCAATCGTTGCAAAAATGGATTGAAAATGCGCCAGTTTCGATGACGTCGAATCAACAACAAATTGCGCACGAGATTCTGAAAGAAATTTATACGCGTTTATCTTTTTTATTAGACGTCGGATTAGATTATTTGAGTCTTAATCGTTCTTCGAGAACCCTTTCTGGAGGCGAAGCGCAGCGAATTCGTTTGGCAACTCAAATTGGTTCTCAACTGGTAAATGTGTTGTATATTTTAGATGAGCCAAGTATTGGTTTACATCAACGCGATAATGTCAGATTGATTGATTCGTTGAAGAAATTACGCGATATAGGAAATTCAGTTTTGGTTGTAGAACACGACAAAGACATGATCTTAGAATCGGATTATGTGGTTGATGTTGGACCAAAGGCAGGAAAAAATGGTGGTCAAATTGTTTGGGAAGGTGAACCGGAACAAATGTTGAAATCAAATACATTAACATCAAAATACTTAAACAATCAGTTACAAATCGAAATTCCAAAAGAACGAAGAAAAGGTAATGGATTAGAATTGAAACTTTTTGGTGCATCTGGAAATAATCTAAAAAATGTAAATCTTACTATTCCTTTGGGTGAATTGGTTGTGGTTTCAGGGGTTTCAGGTTCTGGAAAATCAACATTGATTAATGAAACATTGTACAGAATTCTGAATCAACATTTCTTTAGAGCAGAAAAAGATCCGATGCCTTATAAAAAAATCGAAGGTTTAGAACATTTGGATAAAGTAATCGAAGTGGATCAATCGCCAATTGGTCGTACGCCTCGTTCTAATCCTGCGACTTATACGGGAATTTTCTCTGATATTCGTACGTTGTTTACAAATTTACCTGAAGCCAAAATTAGAGGTTACAAGCCTGGACGTTTTTCATTTAATGTAAAAGGTGGGCGTTGTGAAACTTGTCAAGGAGCAGGTTTGCGTGTGATTGAAATGAATTTCTTACCTGATATTCATGTCGAATGTGAAACATGTAATGGTAAACGTTTTAATCGTGAGACGTTGGAGGTTCGTTACAAAGGAAAATCGATTTCGGATGTGTTAGAAATGACGGTAAATGAAGCGGTAGAATTCTTTGAAGCGATTCCGAAAATATATCGTTATGTCAAAATGTTGCAAGATGTAGGTTTGGGTTACATTACGCTTGGGCAGCAGTCGACAACATTGAGTGGAGGAGAGGCGCAACGTGTGAAATTAGCAACAGAATTGGCTAAAAAACAAACAGGAAAAACAATTTATATTTTAGATGAACCCACAACAGGTTTGCATTTTGAAGATGTTAATGTGCTGATGAAAGTAATCAATAAAATTGTAGAATTTGGAAATACTGTTATCATTATCGAACATAATTTGGATGTGATAAAATTAGCTGATTATGTGATTGATATTGGTCCAGACGGAGGGAGCAAAGGTGGAAAAATTGTGGCAGAAGGAACGCCAGAAGAAATCATTAAGAATCCGAAAAGTGTGACAGGAAAATTCTTGACAGACGAATTGAAATAAATAAAAAAATCCATCTAAAAATTTTTAGATGGATTTTTTTATGACTTATAATCCGATTGAAACACCCATAAAAGGTTGTAATCCTGAAGAAAATATACTTTCGTTTTCTTTATATAAAACATTGTACATCACGCCAGCTTGAAATCTTACTGGTCCATTCGATTGATATCCAGCTCCCAACCATAACGCAGATTCGTCCATGTCAGTTTCATAAATACTGTTGTAATATGGCGTACGATCGTTGTACTTTTGTTTTCCTGTGTAGTACATATAGTTGGCTCTCAAGAAAATGTTCTCGATTGGAAAAAAGTTAATGTAAGGACCAACATTAAACAAATTTTGCTTTACATAGTCATCTTTCGCATACTGATAACCTGCTGTCGCACCCAATTCTAAATTGTTTGCAACCATATATCCAACACTTGGAGAAATATTAAACCCAAAATAACTATTATTCCCAAAAGATAGTCCCAAACCACCTCCAAAACGCCAATTATTATTAAGCGTTTGATTTTGATTAATTTGAGAAAAAGCAGTATAGCTTAGGGTTAAAGAAATGATAAATAAAAGAAACTTTTTCATAGAAATTTAATTAATTTTTAACTTTTAAAAATGGCTCTAATTGAAAAAACCACTATAAATTTGTCTCATCAAAAATAGTAATTCTGTTTTTAAGTAAACATCATTATTTATTTTAAGTTAATTCGAGTCGTTCATAGTTTTTAATTATAAAAGAATAGAAATAAGATTTGATAAATCTATAATTCATTCGTTTTCTGGTTCTATATTTGCATTAGTAAAGTTAATCAAATAGACAATATAAAATTTAATCATATGAAATTATTATCGCCAGAAAAAAAACAAAAAATCGCTGATATTTTAATTAAATTATTAGCTGATGAACATATTTTATACTTAAAAACAAGAAATGCACATTGGAATGTAGAAGGTCCTGATTTTCAGACAATACATGTGTATTTTGAATCGTTATATAACGAGTTACAAATTGTTATAGATGATGTTGCAGAAAAAATTCGTCAAAAAGATGTTTATGCACCAGCAACTATGGCAGAGTATTTGCAGTTAGCTCACTTATCAGAAACAAGAAAAACTGAAAACAAAGATAGTTTAAGTTTTATTGCTGATTTACTACACGATCACGAAGTTATTATTGACTTTTTGGCACAGGCTGTAGTAGAAATTGATGAGTTTCATGATATTTCAACTTCGGATTTCTTAGTTGGTTTATTAGAACAACATCAAAAAACTGCTTGGATGCTTAGATCGCATCTAAAATAAAGTTGAACATTATTTTACTTCATAAGTTTTTAGTGTTAATTCATATTAGTGTTAATTAGGTTGAGCCTTGGATTTATCCAAGGCTTCAGCTTTTTATAACGGTTTGTAATTAACCTTCTACTTCTTTTACTTCTGCATCAGCAGCGTTTGTTTTTACAGAAGCAATTCCATTTTTAGCGCCAGATTCAGTTTCGTACGATTGGCTTGTTCCAATTACTTGACCATTTGTTGCCTTTAAATTGAAATGCCATTTACCCGAAGAACCTTCTTTTAATTCGTATTTAGAATCATCTTGAGAATTTTTGCGAACAGATTCAATTCCATTTTCGCAGCTTGCTTTTTGTTTATAACCTTCGCTTGCTAAAATATTTTGTCCATTTTTAGCTTTCAAACGAAAACGATATTCTCCTGCTTTGTCTTGATAAATTTCGAACATAATTTAATTTTTTATAAATATTTTATCTTGTTGATTGATATAAATTTATAAAAATTATTTGATAATTATCAATCTATAAAATATTTACAAAAAAAATCCTGAAAAATTATTTTCAGGATTTCTATTCTTTTATTGAATTCTTTTTAAATCGTCAATATTATGTTTGTGCATATAAAGAGGAATGTGTTCTACAACAACGTCGTTCTTCTCTAGACCAAAAGATTTCGGAATATTGAACTCTATTTTCTTTAATAAATAATAAACTTTTAGCGTGAAAAATTCTTTCATACTTAATTTGGTTTCAATTGAAGGGAATTTTTCAATCAAAACAAATTTCATATCAGGATCTTGATTGTATTTTTTCAAACATGTACTCAGATATTTTAACTCTAATTCTCCATTTGCATACATATCATTGATTACTTTTTTGATATACTGTTCTGTTTTTGGTTGAACTCTAAATCCTACATTAAATGTAATTCGATATATTTTTTGATCAACAATTGGCAATATTTTATAGCTCAACGTATAAGGTTCACTATCTCGGTTAATGTTTACAAACCAATAGACATCTGCACGTTTTGGACGTTTTGATAAAATAGATTGAATACTATATTTCTCGATATTTTTCGGATTCGTAGATTTCGTTAAGTAAAACAAGAAAGTCGAATATTTATTGATTGTTTTATCTTCGCTCAATTCTGTTAACACATTCGCGTAGCGCTTTATTTTAACGAATTCTAAGTTTCTTGAATTAAGGATTTTTCCGTAAAAACTACAATACATTATTATGAAGAACAGCCATCCCATTAATAAAGCTAAATATCCACCATCAACAAATTTGACAACATTTGCTACGAAAAATGAAGATTCTATTGCTACGAAAATAGACAAAATTGCCACAATAAATACTTTGTTGAACTTTGTGTAATAATTAAGATAATAGGATAACAAGAAGGTCGTCATTAACATGGTAACTGTAATAGCAAGTCCGTAGGCGGCTTCCATATGGGACGAATCTCGGAAATATAAGACAATAAAGACACAGCCAGCCCATAACATAAAATTGATTGTAGGAATGTAAACTTGGCTTTTGTGCTCGTTTGGTTGAATAATTAATGTTCTTGGCCAGAAACCTAAGTTGATAGCTTCATTGATTAAGGTAAAAGATCCTGTAATCAAAGCTTGTGACGCAATAATAGCTGCACCTGTGGCAATACAAATTCCAGGGATCAAGAACCAATCTGGCATCATTTCGTAGAAAGGATTTCTACCATCTAACATAGGATTGTCTTGGTGCATTAACCAAGCTGCTTGTCCCAAATAGTTTGTTACTAAACAGATTTTAACGTACAACCAACTAATTCTAATATTTTTTCGTCCGCAATGTCCTAAATCGGAGTATAATGCCTCAGCACCTGTTGTGCATAAGAATACAGCGCCAAGAATCCAGAATCCGTGAGGATAATTCATCAATAAGTTATACGCATAATAAGGATTTAATGCTTTGATAATACTTGGATGATGTACAATATGTAAAACTCCTAAGCCTAGAAGCATTGTAAACCATAAAACCATAAATGGTCCAAATATTTTTCCTACTTTATTTGTTCCAAATCGTTGAAAGAAAAATAACATCGAAAGGATGAAGATTACAATAGGTATGGTAGGTAGATTTTCGAGTCCGTTTAGCATTCGTAGTCCTTCAACAGCGGAAGAGACGGAAACGGGGGGAGTGATAATTCCATCGGCGAGCAAAGCAGAAGCTCCAATGATGGTTGGAATAATTAGGTTTTTACCTTTTTTCTTGATTAATGAATACAAAGAAAAAATTCCTCCTTCGCCATCATTATCCGCTTTTAGTGTCAACCATACATATTTGATAGAAGTCTGAAAACACAAAGTCCAAAAAACACATGATACGCCTCCGTAGACAATGCTCTCTTCAATCACGCGAGTCTCGCCAATTATCGCTTTCATTACATATAAAGGACTTGTTCCAATATCACCGTAAATGATTCCAAATGCGATTAATAGCGTTGCCGCTGTTACTTTGTTCATCGTATGGTTTGATTTCATAAGCAGTATTTTAAAATTTCTACGAATGTATGCCGTTGAAAAGAGATTAAACAATCTTATTTATTTATAATATAAAACCAACATTATATTTATTTTCGATACTAAATATGACGTATTTTTACACTACTACAGTCAGTTTTTTATTAATGGAATAAATTTAAGTATTATTTAATCATACTATTTATTTTATTAATCATAATTTAAAGTTACATTTCATTGATAAATAGTAAATTGAATCATTATTTGTTAAACAAAATTAAATTTTAAAACTTTGTTATGCTTGCATAATAAAAAAAGATTATATTTGTTAGACATACACTAAAATATGTTAAGAGAAGATTTAACGATAGATTATTTATTGCGTTCAACATGGTTGTCAGTTCAGAAAATGTATAATGAGCAAGCAGGCGCTTACGATTCCACAATGGTGTATGCCTTTACATTATTATCAATAGATCCGAAAGGAGGTACGCCAAGTACGTCGCTAGGACCAAAGATGGGAATAGAGCCAACAAGCTTGTCGAGAACATTAAAAAACTTAGAAGCAAGAAATTTTATCGTTCGAAAACCAAATCCAGAAGATGGACGAAGTGTGTTGATTACTTTGACTGAAGAAGGATTAAGAATGAGAGATATTTCAAAACATTTTGTTTTGCAATTTAATGAATCAATTAATAATCATATTGATCCAGAGAAAATGCAAATTTTCTTGGAAGTGATTTATAAGATTAACCAATTAATATCGGACAAAAAAATATTTAAAAACAATTATGAGAAGACACGTTAAACACGTAACTGTATTAGGATCAGGAGTGATGGGTTCTGGTATTGCATGTCATTTTGCAAATATCGGAGTCGAAGTCTTGATGTTAGATATGGTTCCTCGCGAGCTTACACCACAAGAGCAAGCGAAAGGACTTACTTTAGAGAGTAAAGTAGTTCGTAACAGAACTGCTCAAAATCACTTAGATGCTGCTTTAAAAAGCAATCCTTCACCAATTTATGACAAAGCATTTGCTTCTCGTATAACTGTAGGGAATTTTGATGATGATTTCGAGAAGATTAAAAACTCGGATTGGGTAATAGAGGTTGTGATCGAAAGATTGGATATTAAACAATCAATTTTCGAACGTGTAGATAACTTCCGTAAACCAGGAACTTTAGTCACTTCTAATACTTCTGGTATTCCAATTCATTTGATGGTTGAAGGTCGTTCAGAAGATTTTCAGAAACATTTCTGCGGAACGCATTTCTTCAATCCACCACGTTACTTAAAGTTATTCGAAATTATTCCAACTCCTCAAACAGATAAATCTGTTGTTGAGTTTTTCCAAAATTATGCCTCACTATTCTTAGGTAAAACACCAGTTTTATGTAAGGATACCCCAGGTTTTATTGGGAATAGAGTAGGAGTTTATTCGATGGCGAAAGTGATGGAATTGGCGCAAGAAATTGGATTAACGATTGAGGAAGTTGATACGTTAACAGGTTCTATTTTAGGTCGTCCAAAAACGGGAACATTCAAATTGGGTGATTTGGTTGGTTTGGATACAGCATATAATGTAACAAAAGGTTTACAGCAAAATGCGCCAAATGACGAAATGATTCAAGGTTTGAAAGATTCAAAATTCTTGGATTTCTTAATCGAGAATAAATTCTTAGGAGATAAAACAAAAAAAGGTTTCTATTATAAAGAAATTGATAAAGAAGGAAATACCAATCGTTTTGCCTTAAATCTTGATACGTTAGAGTATCGCCCAATGGAACGTGCAAAAGTTACAGCAGTAGAAACAGCTAAAAATGCTGTATCTATGCGTAATAAATTAGGTGTTTTATTAAAAGATTCTGGTAAAGCTGGAGAATTAATCCGCAAACATTTTGCTTCATTATTCGCTTATGTTTCTCAACGTGTTCCAGAAATTACAGATGTACTTTATCCAATTGATGATGCTTTAAAAACAGGTTACGCTTGGAAATATGGTCCATTTGAAACATGGGATTTGGTTGGATTACAAAACGGAATTCAATTAGTAGAGTCAGAAGGTTTCAAGGTTTCGGATTGGGTAAAAGAATTAGCAGCAACTGGTGCAGATTCTTTTTATAAAATCGAAAACGGTAAGAAATTATTCTATAATCAATCATCAAAACAATTCGAATTAATTCCTGGTCAAGATGCATTTATTGTTTTAGATAACATCAGAAAAACGAATGAGATTTGGTCAAATAAAGAAACATCTATTCAAGATTTAGGTGATGGAATCATCAATATTGAGTTCCGTTCTAAAATGAATTCTCTTGGAGGTGGAGTTTTACAAGGAATCAATAAAGGAATCGAGTTAGCAGAAAAAGATTATCGTGGAGTTGTAATTGGAAACGAAGGAGACAATTTCTCTGTTGGAGCTAATTTAGCCATGATTATGATGATGGCTGCAGAACAAGATTGGTGGGAATTGAACATGGCAATCAAAATGTTCCAAGATACGATGATGCGTGTTCGTTATTCATCTATTCCAGTTGTTGTTGCTCCTCACGGAATGACGCTTGGTGGAGGTTGCGAAATGTCAATGCATGCGGATAAAATTGTAGCTGCTGCCGAAACTTACATTGGTTTGGTTGAGGTTGGAGTTGGATTAATCCCAGGTGGTGGAGGTTCCAAAGAATTTGCGCGCCGTGCAACTGAATTTGCTTTAAAAGATGATGTGAAAGTAAATCATTTACGTGACAATTTCATGAATATCGCAACTGCGAAAGTGGCGACTTCAGCTTATGAAGCGAAGAATATGGGAATTATTCGTGAGCAAGATATTGTAGTGGTAAATGCAGAACGTCAAATTGCAGAAGCGAAGAAACACGCAATTGTTTTGGCAGAAGCAGGTTACACGCAACCAATTCAACGTAAAGTAGAAGTGTTAGGAAAAGAAGCGATGGGTATGTTCTATGTCGGAACAGATTCTATGGTTGCTGGACGTTTTGCTTCGGATCATGATCGTTTAATTGCGAATAAATTAGGATATGTAATGACAGGTGGTAATTTATCTGAATCAACTTATGTTTCAGAACAATACTTGTTAGACTTAGAGCGCGAAACATTCTTATCTCTTTGTGGAGAAAGAAAAACATTAGAGCGTATTCAGCATATGTTAAAAACAGGTAAACCGTTGCGTAATTAAAATTGTAGTATTGAGATTTTAGATATTAGTATTGAGATGCATAAACTTGAGGATTTGATAATTTGGAAAAAAGCGATTGAGCTGACAAAACAAGTTTACTTGATTTGTTTAGAATTACCTCAAGACGAAAAATTTGGTTTGACAAGTCAAATTAAAAGAGCAACAATTTCAATTCCTTCTAATATTGCAGAGGGAGCAGGAAGAAACTCGAATAAAGAATTCGTTCATTTTTTATCTATAGCAAATGGTTCTTCTTACGAATTAATGACTCAATTAATTTTAGGAATAGAATTACAATTATTGAAAAAAGATAAAGTAGAACACATCATTTTATTGTTAAATGAAATTCAAAAAATGAATTATGTATTTCAACAAAAATTAAAATCTAATATCTAACATCTAAAATCTAACATCTAAATTTTTAAATAAAATGAAACAAGCATATATAGTTACAGGATATAGAACAGCTGTAGGAAAAGCGCCAAAAGGAACATTGCGTTTTACGCGTCCAGATGAAATGGCAGCTACAGTAATCAAGCGCTTAATGCAAGATTATCCAACTTTAGATCCAGCACGTATCGACGATTTAATCGTTGGATGTGCAATGCCAGAGGCAGAACAAGGATTGAATATGGCACGTCTTATCTCATTAATGGGATTAGATACAGACAAAGTTCCAGGCGTTACAGTAAATCGTTACTGTGCATCAGGATCAGAAGCAATTGCGTTAGCAGCTGCTAAAATTAGAACAGGAATGGCAGAATGTATCATCGCTGGTGGTGCAGAATCGATGTCGTATATCCCGATGGGAGGTTACAAACCAATTCCAGAAACAGATTTAGCCAAAGATCATCCAGATTATTACTGGGGAATGGGATTAACAGCTGAAGAAGTTGCAAAAGAATTTAAAGTTTCTCGTGAGGACCAAGATTTATTTGCATTCAATTCACATCAAAAAGCATTAAAAGCAAATGCGGAAGGAAAATTTGCTTCTCAAATCGTTCCGATTGATGTTGAATATAGTTTCTTAGATGATAAAGAAAAAGTTCAAACAAAGAAAATCGATTTTAAAGTGGATGAAGGTCCACGTGCGGATACATCAATTGAAGGTTTAGCAAAATTACGTCCTGTTTTTGCACAAGGAGGATCGGTTACAGCAGGTAACTCTTCTCAAATGTCGGACGGTGCAGCTTTCGTAATGGTGATGTCAGAAGATATGGTGAAAGAGTTAGGTCTTGAGCCAGTTGCTCGTTTAGTTGCGTATTCTACAGTAGGTTTAGCGCCTCGTATTATGGGAATGGGACCTTTGTTTGCAATTCCAAAAGCATTAGAGCAAGCGGGAATGAAATTAGAAGATATTCAGTTAATCGAATTGAATGAAGCTTTCGCTTCTCAATCAGTTGCAATTATGCGTGAGTTGAATTTGAATCCTGATATTGTCAATGTAAATGGAGGTGCAATTGCTTTAGGGCATCCACTTGGATGTTCGGGGACGAAGTTAACAGTACAATTATTACATGAAATGGAAGCGCGTAAAGCGAAATATGGAATGGTAACGATGTGTGTTGGTACAGGACAAGGAGCAGCTTCAATTTTCGAATATCTAAAATAAAAACTGTATTAAGTAAAATGTATTAAGTATGGTACATTTTACTTAATACATGATACAATAATACATCAAAACATAAAAATATGTCTACAAATCCAAATAGATTAATAGGAGGTCAATATTTAATTAAAGATGCCTCTTACAATGATATTTTCACGTACGAAGATTTATCAGAAGAACAACAAATGATTTTGCAATCTGCAAAAGAATTTATCGATAAAGAAGTAGTGCCTAAAAAACACCAAATTGAGAAAAAAGATTATGCGTTGATTGAAGAATTAATGCGTAAAATTGGTGAATTAGGTTTATTAGGAATTTCTGTTCCAGAAGAATATGGTGGAATGGGAATGGGATTCGTTACAACAATGTTAGTGTGCGACTATATTTCTGGAGCAACAGGTTCGTTAGCGACAGCTTTTGGAGCGCATACTGGAATTGGAACAATGCCAATTTTATTGTACGGAACAGAAGAGCAAAAACAAAAATATTTACCAAAATTAGCAACTGGTGAGTGGTTTGCTTCTTATTGTTTAACGGAGCCAGAAGCAGGTTCTGATGCAAATTCTGGGAAAACAAAAGCTGTTTTATCAGAAGATGGCAAAGAATATATCATCACAGGTCAAAAAATGTGGATTACAAATGCAGGTTTTGCAGATTTATTCATTGTTTTTGCACGTATCGATGATGATAAAAATATCACAGGCTTTATTGTAGAAAAAGATAAAGCTGGTGCTGGATTCTCATTAGGAGAAGAAGAAGATAAATTAGGAATTGTTTCTTCATCAACACGTCAAGTATTCTTTAACGAAGTTCGTGTTCCGGTTGAAAATCTTTTAGGAGAAAGAGATGGAGGTTTCAAAATTGCGATGAATGCATTAAATGTTGGTCGTATCAAATTAGGAGCAGCGTGTTTAGATGCGCAACGTCGTATTTTAGATTATTCTTTACAATATTCTTCAGAGCGTAAACAATTCAATACGTCAATCAATACGTTTGGTGCGATTAAAGAGAAATTAGCTGATATGGCTGTTTCTGCGTTTACTTCAGAAGCTGGTGCGTATCGTGCAGCGAAAGATGTACAAGATGCAATCGAAGATAATATGGCAAAAGGAATGCCTCATAATGAAGCGGAATTAAAAGGTATTGAAGAATATGCGATTGAAGCTTCTATTTTAAAAGTTTGGATTTCTGATGCAGCTCAAATTTCTGCCGATCAAGGAATTCAGATTTATGGAGGAATGGGATATTCGAAAGAAATGCCAATGGAAGCAGCTTGGAGAGATGCGCGTATTTCGAGAATTTACGAAGGAACGAACGAAATCAATACCTTATTATGTGTTTCGATGTTAGTAAAACGTGCATTCAAAGGAAAATTAGATTTAATGTCTCCTGCAATGAATGTGGCGAATGAATTAATGTCTATTCCATCGTTTGATGTTCCAGATTATTCGGAATTATTTGCGCAAGAAAAAGAAATCATTGCAAATCTTAAGAAAGCGTTCTTTATGGTTGCAGGTTCTGCTTTGCAAAAATTTGGTGCAGAATTAGAACAACATCAACAATTGATTATTGCGGCTTCTCGTATTATGCAAGAAATTTATATGGTTGAATCGGCGATGTTACGTGCAGAAAAAATTGCAAATGTAAAAGGTGCTGATGCAGTGAAAAATGCAGAAAAATTAGTTCAATTACAATTATTCAAATCAGTAGAAATTATTAAAACAGAAGCGACTCGCGGAATTGTTTCTTTCACAGAAGGAGATGAGCAACGCATGATGTTATCTGGTTTAAGAAGATTTACACGTTACAACGAATATCCAAACGTAGTTAACTTGAAAACTGAAATTGCAGATCTTTTAATCAAAGAAAATAAATACACTTTCTAAGTATATTTTAAATACAAATTATTTAAAGCAGTCAATTTATTGGCTGCTTTTATTTTTTTAACATGCTGAAATATAATTTGGTATATCGTTTGATGAATCTAGGGCAAGTACTAGTCTTTATATAAGTTAGTTGAGTTTTCATGGTACTTAAGTTTTAGTAGAGAAAGGCCTCAGTTGTTCCCAATTGAGGTTTTTTTATACTTTGAGGTTAAAGTTTATTCATTAAAAATAAGCGAGTTAAGTCGTTATTTCTTAATGAAATACTTTTCGATAGAAATGATTTGAAGTAACTTTAATTCAAATTAATAACCCAAAAACAAAGCTTATGATAATTAATGCAGCAATTCTTACGTTGACCATGTTTGCAACATTTAGTATTATGTGTCTAGTCAAATTAGATGAATTAAAAAAAATAAAATAAAACCGAAACTCCATTTCTATAAATGGAGTTTTGTTGTTTTATAAAGTTATATTTACTTCAATTAATACATTCGAAATGAAAAAGAAGTTAGTTGTTTTGACGGGAGCTGGAATTAGTGCAGAAAGTGGAATTTCAACTTTTCGAGATGCCAACGGTTTGTGGGAAAATCATGATATTATGGAAGTCGCTTCGATTGATGGTTATCAAAGAAATCCTAAATTGGTTCAAGAATTCTACAATCAACGCCGAAAACAATTGTTCGATGTTGAACCCAATGCAGCACATTTTTTTCTGAAAGAGTTAGAACAAGACTTTGAAGTTTCTATTATTACCCAAAATGTTGATGATTTGCACGAAAGAGCAGGTTCGTCTAAAATAATTCATTTGCATGGCGAATTGAGAAAAGCGCGAAGCGAAAAAAACGAAAATCTAATTATTGATTGGAATAAAGATATCAAACTTGGAGATTTGGCGGAAGATGGAAATCAACTCCGTCCGCATATTGTGTGGTTCGGCGAAATGGTTCCAGAAATAGAAAATGCGATTGATGAGGTTTTAAAGGCGGATATTTTGGTGATTATTGGAACGTCAATGCAAGTATATCCAGCTGCTTCGCTCAAAGATTATTCAAAAACTAATGTACCAATTATCTATATCGATCCATCAGATACGTATACCAATTCATCTATTACGCATATCAAGAAAAAAGCAACAGAAAGTATCGAAGAATTAAAAACAATTTTGAATAATTTTTAATCTTTTACGTTTTAATCTTGGTTAATTATTTTAAATGATATGAAGTATATATTTCTACCATTATTAGTCTTTTCTATCAATGCGGCTGCTCAAGAGCTGAATCCATTTTATCAATCGGTTGTTGAACAAGTAAAATATGATTCTGTGCATCAGAAATTGCAAAAATTTCAAGATTTCGGAATTAAAACTGTTGGATCTTCTGCTCACGAAAATACATTTACATGGTTGAAATCTTATTATACGGCTTATGGTTATACCACTATAGAACAGCAATCGGTTAATGTATATGGTAATGTTGGGAATAATTTGATTGTGACAAAAATCGGTAAAAAATATCCTGACGAATTTATTGTCATCGATGGTCATTATGATACATTAAACGGACCTGGAGCGAATGATAATGGCTCGGGAACGGTTACTTTATTAGAAATTGCTCGATTAATAAAAGATATCGAAACAGATTATTCGATAAAATTTATTCATTTTACAGGGGAAGAACGAGGTTTAATCGGAAGTCAGGCGTATATAAATCAAATTGCAGTTCCTCAGAATTTAAAAATTAAAGCTGTTCTGAATATTGATGAGGTAGGAGGAGTGGCGAATAAGGTAAATTCGACAATTGTTTGTGAGCAAGATGAAAGTAATCCAACATCTAATAATGCTATTTCAGCTGAATTAACCAATAAAATGGCGAATATTTTTCCATTGTATACAACTCTAAAAACTGAAATTTCGAATGCTTATAGTTCCGATTATATGCCTTTTCAGGCAGTTGGCTATCCTATAACTGGACTTTTTGAAAAGAATGAAACGCCTTATGCGCATACTGCGCAAGATATAATCGATAATTTAGATTTGAATTATTTGACAGAAGTAGCGAAAGGAGCTTTGGCGACTTTATTGCATTTTTCTCAAGCGCAGGAAAAACTGAATGTAAAAGAAAACGCTATTTCTACATTACAAATTTATCCGAATCCTGTTCTTAAAAATCTTTATTTTTCTCAAGTTTTGCAACAACCAATTATTACAATTTACAATGCAGCGGGAAAACAGGTATTTCATCAAAAATATCAAACAACAGTTTCACAAATTAATTTAGAACATCTTACATCAGGAATCTATTTCGTTAATATAAATTCGAATCAATATAGCTTTAAGATTTTAAAGCAATAAATTGTTGCTCTTTATGTATGTCATAAATTTATTCTTTTAGTTGAATAGTTACTTTTTTATTAAAAACCATCGTTAAACAAAATGATTAGAAATATAATAGCTATTATTTCAACAATTGGAATAATTATTTGGATGATTACAGACTTTTATGGAGGGATGTTTATTTACTTGCTATCATATCCATTTTTAGTATTACCGATAATTCTACTTTATGTTTTCTCTTTTTTCGAAACTTTAGCTTTACTAATCAGAAATGGATTCAAGAAAAATATAATTAAAGTTGTTTTTCATTCAGTTTTAATTTTAATAATTATTATTATCAATTTAACGGATTCAGAAATTTTTAAATCTAAAAAAATCTTATCTGCAACATTGAAAGATGATCAATACTATTATAATTTAGTTTTTAGGGAAAATGGTGAAGTAGAAAACAACATTAATGGAATGTTTGGATATTCTGAACGAATTGCTGGGACATATAAAATTAACGGTGATACAATAATTTTTACGAAAGTTCTTTACGATAATGATTTTATACCAGATACTTTATTAATTGATAAAGAACAAAGTGCTTTATTTATGTTTAAAGACGAAAGTGGAAAATTTATTCGTGAAAAACAGTTTTTAAATCACTTAGAAATCAATAATTGCCTATAATATCGGTTTGCCAAAATGCGAGGTTTTGGTTAGATTGAACGCTATTATTTTCTAATCGCCAAAAAACAGTTTATATTCGTATTTTTTGTAAGTTTACAA